>CP079956.2 GCA_019357535.2 Macrococcus sp. 19Msa1099 | reverse complement strand
GGGCAAGTATGATACTTGAAGAGATGAGAGATGCTAAAGGAAGCCTTAATAAGAGCAAAGAAGTTAATATAAAGGCGCTAAAAAAGATAAATGACGTAGTAAAGAAATATAACATCCCTGTACCGCTTCTAGAGCAGTTTATTGAAGAATACGAAACTGAGGATGTCATAGGTCAAGAAGCGGCTGACACGCTCTTAAATGAGCTTAAACAGGGGGATAGTATGTATTTATCATCTTTTAGAGGATATAGGCAAGCATGTGAAGAAGACGACGAAGTATATGAGTACTATAGCGATGTTGTAGATGACTTTTTAGATTTCGGTCTTACGAATTACGGGGAAGCCCTCCAGGAAGTACTACCAGAAAGCACAGAGAAGAGGGTTGGTAGACCAGATGGAGAAGCATTGCTAGACGTATTAGTACCAATTAAATCTTCAGGTTTAGAGTACTTTCAATCAAAAAACCGCAACTCTCATGGTTATTATTACAACAGCCAGTACGCTAAAGAGTTAGCATACGTGCGTAGAGCTTTGCTAGAGGATCGAGAGTATATAGGTACTAGAAACGCATTCAATCGCTTAACGTCAGCATTTGAACAACTCTCAGACTATATGTATGAACGATATCATCAACTAGGCGGAACGCCTGTAAATTATCACGGACATGATGACAGAAAGAAATAAGGTTTAAACTAACCCACAATAACACCATATAATAAAATAAGCAACAAAGCAAAAATATTTAAATAAAATTAACTTAATAAGAACAAACGTACAAGCAGTCTGCTTTCAGGCTGCTTTTTTGATGTGTGGAAATATTTTAACGAACAGCTAATAAAATAACAAATAATAACAATTAGTTATTTTATAATAAATATATTTATAGATCTTAAAGTAAAAATAAATATCAATTATTGAAAATTATATAAAAATTAAAACATAAATCTTCAATAATAAATATATGCAGAATGCATAGAAGTAAAATAAAAAACACAGTCTCAAAAATGGAACCAATAAAAGAACCAACACAGGAGGTAGTCCCAAAAATGAGACCATAGGCGCCAAGCCTATGGGCTAATAGCCCATAGGCTTGGCGCCTATGGTCTCATTTTTGGGACTACCTCCTGTGTTGGTTCTTTTATTGGTTCCATTTTTGAGACTGTGTTTTTTATTTTACTTCTATGCATTCTGCATATATTTATTATTGAAGATTTATGTTTTAATTTTTATATAATTTTCAATAATTGATATTTATTTTTACTTTAAGATCTATAAATATATTTATTATAAAATAACTAATTGTTATTATTTGTTATTTTATTAGCTGTTCGTTAAAATATTTCCACACATCAAAAAAGCAGCCTGAAAGCAGACTGCTTGTACGTTTGTTCTTATTAAGTTAATTTTATTTAAATATTTTTGCTTTGTTGCTTATTTTATTATATGGTGTTATTGTGGGTTAGTTTAAACCTTATTTCTTTCTGTCATCATGTCCGTGATAATTTACAGGCGTTCCGCCTAGTTGATGATATCGTTCATACATATAGTCTGAGAGTTGTTCAAATGCTGACGTTAAGCGATTGAATGCGTTTCTAGTACCTATATACTCTCGATCCTCTAGCAAAGCTCTACGCACGTATGCTAACTCTTTAGCGTACTGGCTGTTGTAATAATAACCATGAGAGTTGCGGTTTTTTGATTGAAAGTACTCTAAACCTGAAGATTTAATTGGTACTAATACGTCTAGCAATGCTTCTCCATCTGGTCTACCAACCCTCTTCTCTGTGCTTTCTGGTAGTACTTCCTGGAGGGCTTCCCCGTAATTCGTAAGACCGAAATCTAAAAAGTCATCTACAACATCGCTATAGTACTCATATACTTCGTCGTCTTCTTCACATGCTTGCCTATATCCTCTAAAAGATGATAAATACATACTATCCCCCTGTTTAAGCTCATTTAAGAGCGTGTCAGCCGCTTCTTGACCTATGACATCCTCAGTTTCGTATTCTTCAATAAACTGCTCTAGAAGCGGTACAGGGATGTTATATTTCTTTACTACGTCATTTATCTTTTTTAGCGCCTTTATATTAACTTCTTTGCTCTTATTAAGGCTTCCTTTAGCATCTCTCATCTCTTCAAGTATCATACTTGCCCCTTTAGTCTCTATTTCCGTTTCTGCTATTTCTTTAAGTCTCTCATATACAGCCTGAATATTATACTTAACATTCTCATAGCTCGTAGTCGTATCTTCTCTGCTTCTGAGATCCTTTTCTATATCTGAGGCTATCTTTTTAGTTACATTCCTTAATTTACGATACTCAGATCTGTAAACAGACATATATTCATGTCGTTCTTCTAAACCCTTTAAATAGCTATCAAGTAATGGTTTCGCCTGTTCCATCATCTTCTCTATCTTCTGGAACTTCTCTAGATTTGTCGTTGCCATCAGTCTACCCCCTTTAGAATTATCTCTGTTCTTGGATTATCTAGCACTTGGAACTTTGCAGATTGTATCATCGTTATTCTACTGTCTTTTATCTTTAAACCTTTGAATATGCTATCTAGGATGGATTTTATTAAGTTGTCTAAATCAGGTGCAGTAGTTCGCATAATATTATTAATACGCTTTTGCCCTTTAGGTACTTTCAAATAAAAATATAGTTCCGCTTTTACACCAAGTTTAGCTGACATCACATTATAAAAGTCTTCGTTGTATGCCCCTGCTTCTTCTAACATCTTTTTAACAGCATCCATGTAATCAATATAGCTCTGCTGATAATAAGTGATGGTCTTCTTGTTCTTTGGATCATACCTAAATGAAGGTCGTGGGGTAGGTACTGGTTGTAAGTTTACTGTAAACTTCCATTCTGACATTTAACCCACCTCATTTACCTAAATGGTTTAGTTTACTCTTTAAATTATCGATATCAGTCTTGTTGTTATCATCTGTCGCTTCCTGCTTTACCGCACCATCTGTAATTTCTTTCATCCCCATAGAATTTAGGTGTTTATTTACAGTTTCTCTTTGCTCCGCTATCGCAGCTTCATGTTTTTCTTCCTTAGTCATTTTCTCTTCAGGGGGCAATGTCTGGTACTCATTAAACAGCTCTATTAACGTGTTAAGCTCTGATAAAGTAAAAACTTCTGCTAGTGCATCAAAGTAAGTCCTATCCTCAGCAACTTCTTTTAATTTATCAATATTTCTATAAATTGTTGATTTACCTTTATTTAATTTTTCTTGTATAACTTTTCTACTTTTAATATTAGCTGCACCAATATTGATAAACCATTCAAAGATCATCTCACTTTTCATTTTAGAAATACTTAATTTTTTTTGTGTTTTTGTATTAGCCATATAAATCACTCCTAATAATTATTATTTAAAATATCTCAATAATAGAGCGTATACTCTTGTACATTCTTGTATACGTATACAGTTGTACACTAATGTATACTTGTTGGTTTTAAGCAATATTAAACATTATTTACTTATTATTTTAATAGATGATTAAAATATATTTATTTATATATAATCAATGACTATTATTTAATCTAAACCTTTAAAATTTCATTAAATGCATTTTTAATATAATAGGTTTTCCCACAAATAGAACTGTAATAATTTATGATTTAATTATAACGTATTAGTCCCATATTTGAAACTATAAAAATCGTATTATTTATTGGCTTTATTTGTAAATTATTATTGTGTTTTATATTTTAAATATATTTAATATTTAATTTTATTTAACTTCTTATATATATAAATTAAAAGGCACTGAATTATATCAGTGCCTTTTAATTTATGCTACATTATATTCTTGATGTGTTTCGTTGACTTCTGCTGGATAATCTATAGAGATATGAAAATAAGTATTAGCGCCTAATAATGTCTCTACTATATATTCTTCTCTTCTGACTTCTTCAAACTGTGTTGCCAACTGTTTAACCTTTTCTGTATCAACTTCTCTATCTACGGTAGTTACATGGATTGAACTTCCCATTGAATAACTTTCAGATCTTACTTTTACTTTGCGGTTGCGGTTGCTGTAACCTAAATCCTTTAATTGCTTTCTTAACATTTTTCCTTTTTCTGCTACTGTGTGTGTAATTCATTTTAATTCTCTACTTATCTTTAAGATACTTAAATTATATATAATACATTTATCGTTGCAAAGTATTTTACTTAAATTTATTTAAGTATTTATATTTATTTGTTAATTTTTTGTTTTTTTATATATTCGAAAATTTCAATTGCAAGTTAGCCACTACATCCAAATTAATAGAGATAGTAGCTTAATGGTTCACTTAATAATCCTTCGGATTTTAGTGACTTCAGAAACAGGTATTTAGGTGTTTCATAATCTAGAATTTTTCTGGGATAATTGTTCATCCAGTTTTGGATACGATAAATTATCTCATCAGATACTGATTCCATACTGATTCCTTTAGGGATTATCCGTCTAATGAATTTATGATGGTTTTCTTTAGTACCTCGTTCCCATGATGAATAAGGGTGCGTAAAGTATATTTCAGTGTCAGGTAGTGTCTCCGTAAGGTCACTGAACTCTGATCCGTTATCAGAAGTAATAGACTTGAATATTCGTGAAAATGAATTATCTAATTGATCTTTTAATTGACTTAATGCTAATGTGACAGCATCATTATTTTTACTTTTAATAGGAACGATGATTTCATATCGTGTCTGTCTTTCAACAAGTGTAAGTAACGCTCTTTCGTTTTTAAGTTTAGAACCAATAACAGTATCAATTTCCCAATGACCAAAGACATCTCTAGAATTGATTTCGTGACTTCTATCTTCGATAGATTTTCCTAATACTTTTTTATTTTTTCGACTAGGTCTTCTATTTGTAATTGGTTTTCGTGATATCTTCTCTATAAGGTCGATATTAGAGGTCTTCATAATTCCTCTTTCAATCCAGTTATATAGTGTTGAAACACAAGGAATAATAGAATCACAAAAAATATTATTCTTTTTAGCATAGGCTATTACAACATCGGGAGACCATTTTTTATTCAACATCATCTTATCAGCCCAATCAATAAAAGCATGAGATAACTGATGTTTTGGTGTCCTGCAAGAATTCATACGATTTGTTTCATATTTAAGTTGAGCAACATCAGGGAAATAGCATTCATAATCATAAAAATATTCTTTACTATTAGAAACTATGCGCTTAATTTGTTTAACAGTTCCTCTATTGATCTCATTGTTAATCGTTTGAGGTGCTCTATTCAAAATTTTAGCAATAGCACGATTTGAATAATTTTCACTCTTCAAAATCTGAATTTGATGTCTTTCAAATTCAGTTAAGTGTTTTCCTTTAATATGATTAGTGGTACCATTTAGATGAGTCATTTGCATTCATTCCTTATTGTTTGTTGTGGTAACTACAATATTAACATGGATGCACATGGCTCATTTTTTATTTTTTTAAAGCACACCGTAGGTGGCTAACTTGATTATAGAATTTCCCTTTTTTATATATTTATATGTTTTTATTATTTGTACACTCTTGTATACTAAATAGTTCTATACATCATGTTTAAGACCGCTCTATATACTTCTAGTGTACTATTATTTACTTCTTTATTTTTAACTATATTTTCTAAAAGACTAATTGTTTCTTCCCATGCCTTTGCTTTTCTATATAATTCTTTATTTTGTGTTACCACATTGATCATGCATTCAGCTTTTCTTAAAAGCTGCTCCTTCTTTTCTAGTTTCTCATACTCTTCTGCTCTTGCTTTAAAATGATTAGCAATTTCTAATACTATATCATTACATTCATTCATAAAATCACCTTCTATTATTTTATTTCAAAATATTTAAATAAATATTCTGTATGCCTGTTATCGAAATACTTTTTCAAAAAGGTTTTACGTTCAGATATATCTTCTATATTTAAAGATTTATTAATTATCTCATCATATTCTGTAAATCCGCTTCTACAGTTTTTCATAATTACTTCCAGCTTCTTATTGATAATAATCTGTTTATCAGGATAACTTCTCATTTTCTAATAGATATAGTTCTTGACCTTGTCTTACAATATCATCTAGTAAATACCAAAAATCTTTTCCATTATTATATATTATCTTTCTCAGAGTCACCGCATCCTTTTCTATATTGTATACTTCTATACACTCTTGTATACTCTTGTACACTATTATATTTTATAAAAGACATCTAAAAAATAGATGCCTTTTATACATAGATTTCTATACCATCATTTTTTATCTTTACTACACTCACTTCATTTTCAGCTTCATCAATAAATACTGAGATATAACTTTTTATATTTTCATCAAATACTCCTATAGCGACCGCTTCATCTGGTGCATCAGATTTACAATGTGTTTCTGTAACAAATTCTAACGTACCATTTTCTAGTTCCACTTCTTCTTCAATTTCAAAATTCCAATGATCTGATAGCCTTGCTGAACCGTGCAGCTTTACCCCAACCGATACCATTAGAATTATATCAAGATGGGGAGTGGGGCATTTACTAAAATCTTTACCTTCAAAGTATCTACTATATATATCTTTGAATTCGTCTATGCGTTCTCTACTAATGTAAAGCAGCTCTCTTTTTGGCTTCTTTCTTCTATACTTATCTTCCTCATCTATATATTTAAGTAAATCATAATGAGTTGTTATACTTTTTGTATCAACGATCGTTGCTTCATCTATATTCATTCCAAGTCGTTCAATAGAATAGAAGCTCCCTTGTATATCTATTCTTTCGAGTACATCTTCTCTCTCATCTTCATCTATAATATCTAACTGCTCCATATAATCTTCCATATCCTCATATAAATCTACATAAAGGTTATCATTTTTAATATACTTCACTGCTTCCTGGCGAATAGCTTCGTACTTATTAATCATATTCAGTCACTCCCAATAATTAGATATTAATTTACCTCTAATCTCATTATACTATCATATATGATAGTATTCATAGAATATATATTTTAAATTAATTATTTCTATTATTTGTACACTGTTGTATACATTTGTACACTTTTTTTAGAAAGTTAAAGAAAAAAGGTTTATACATGCCATTCGGCATTTTATGATTAATTATAGATAAGGAGGTGAACAAAGTGAATAGAGAGGAACGGAGAGAGTCAAAGTTAGACAAAAAAGTAGAGCGATGGAAAGAGATTACAGAAATCATCAAAAACATTCTAATAATCCTCACATCGCTCGTAGCACTAATCAAAGTATTGTTCGGGTGGGACTAACCCTCCGAAATCCATTATATAAAAGGAGTGATAATAATGACAGAAAGAAATAAGAATATATTTCAAATAGTATCTAACTTATGCATATCTTTTATTCTAATATTAATTATGTATTTACTACTGACTCATTAATTTTATAACTTACTACTTTATATCCTCTCTATTCACTAATATATGAAAGATACAATCAATACATTAATAAATAGCGATATATCCGCATATCAAATATCTAAAGGTACAGGTGTAGCTGCTTCAGGTATTCAACGCATTCGATCTGGAGAACGTAAAATCGAAAACCTAACTCTCGAAAATGCTGAAAAGCTCTATCAGTATCAACAGCAGTTAGAAACAACAAGTGGTGCAATATTAACAGATGACCAATTGCAATCAATCGAACTGAAAGTAAAAGATATGAAAAATGTCAGATTTAATAACAAACATGATGACAGTATCGAACTAATATTTAATAGTGATATATTTATAGTAACTATTCTATTTTCTAAATCATCTACACAAGTAAAAGCATATGCGTTAATTCATAATAAAAAATTTGGTGAAGAAATTACATCCATCAATAGTATCAAAAAACTTTACGATACATTACATCAATACCTAGCATACTTTAATTCCGATAAAAATATATGTGATACTGTGTCATTTATAAATTCACTTTCAAAGACTACAGTATAAAAAGAAGCATACTTTTAATATTAAATATGCTTCTTTTATTAGTACCACTTCAGATTTACTCTATCATTTGTATACTGTTGTACACCTTTATACACTGTTGTATACTCTTGTACACTAATATAATCATAAAAAATATATGAACTATTATTAGCTCTTTTCTTTTTATAATCTATTCTCTATTAAAAATAAAGGCATGCTCTCAGTATCCAAGAGCATGCCTTTAAATTAATCTCTATATTTTTCTTTTCTCGTATTATAAATCATCACTGCTGAATTCACTAACGTAATTAGAATCAAAGCCTTAAGCAAAAAACTATCTATATCAATTATATTAGAAGCGGCTAAAAATATTATAATTAATAGAATTATATTAATTATATCTTGTAAAAAATATTTTTTTTTCATATGTAAACCTTAGTCCTTCCAAATACCAAATGAGTATGTAAACCACTTATTTACATCCATATATATTTTACTCTTAGGATGTGCATCTGAATAACTACTCAAATCATGTGAAAGTAATTCTGCATATCCTGCTGCTGGTATTCCCACTACTGCCACTCCAGGTACAATTGATGCTAAGGCTGTTTTAAGTGCTGCGCTTTGCCATTGAGATGCTTGATATTTTGCTGCTGTTGCAGTTCTGAATATATGTTTTACACCCCACCAATATTTTCTGACTTCATGTGCTGGTCTTGCTGCACTATATGTAACAACTGATTTTTGTTTTTCAACTCGTTCCTTTGTCGCACTATTAATATTTTCACTATGAATACTGACTTGTTCATTTGAAAATTTAATTTGTTCTCGAATTGCTGAAATGGTTGTTTTATCAGCAACATCATAGATACCCTCATCTAAAACATACTGATTTCCAGAGACTTTAACATATTGATCATACTTCTGTAATTGAGCAGGAGTGACTTGTTTAATATCTTGTTCCGTAGAGACATTCTGAACAGAAGTCGAATTTGCAGAAACTTCTGCAACAAATGGTGTGAATGAACAGAATAACATGGTACTCGCAACTAGAATTGTAGTAACTTTAGCATTCTTTTTCATAAATATCTCCTCTTTCTCTTGTTTATATAATGAAGATTATCTCAATATATAAATTAATATTAATTTTTTTGTAATTATATTGCAATTTTTTACTTATATAATATGGAAATTTGACTTGTTGTATTTTGTACACTCTTGTATACAATTTAATAAAAGACCTCAGCATTTCACCGCTTCAGTCTATAGCTCTTCTATGTAGCTCTTAAGTATTCTATAGTTCTCTTTATTCTCTGTATTCATGAATATTACGATAGATCGTTCGTCTGTCGGTTTTCTTTTTCTACTCACATACCCCTTAATTTCTAAGCTCTTTAGTATCGGGGACAGTCTCTGATGACTCATATGCAACAAACCACAAAGCTCTAATGCAGTAAGTCCATCAGTCTCAATTTCTTCTAGCATATATAAGATACCTAATGCCTCTATAGCAACATCTAGCTCATCTCTTAATGGTTTTCTCATCTTTCTTACCAGGATTTCTGCTTCTGCCAGATCCTTAATGTTCATCATCATCTATCCTTTCTCTATATCCGCTTCATTATCCAGGTAAAGCTGATAAAGAAGCTCCATATTTTTTAAAGTCATATTATCCAGTGTTCTCTTCTCTTTTCTAAGATATGTAATCGTCGTCTGACTGATACCTGTATGCTTTGATATATAGTACCCTGTAAGGTTTGATTTCAGTAATCTCTGTACTGCGTGTCTCATCTCTTTAGACTTATGTGTATTATCCATATCTACTGATAGCAGCTTGTATTACTGGCTATCCTTTGCCCCTCTCTTATTCCTATCATAAAATATACTATAATTTATTATACTATATTTTATGACACTATAACCACAAAAAATAGGGGCTCCAGTTTTCTAGAGTCCCTATACGTTCCGATAGCATATCTTTCCACACATTTACACACATCATATATCACACATATTCAATAGGCTTTACTACTCTTCTTTCTGAGCATATCCTTCTGTCATTGACTGTTTCATTTCAGGCATGATTAACTTCTCTTCAGTTACCTTATATTCACCTGTCTGCTCTAAATGTTTCTGCTCTGTCTTTTTATCCGCTTCCTTTCTACCTGTAATCAACATCTCTTCTCTCTCCTTATATCTGATATTCATCATGCTTCATCCTCTCTTTTAACTGTCTGCATATCCTTACCTTTTAATCTATGCTTAGCTCTCTCTTCCTTGCTGACTGCGTACTGTTCTATCTCTTCTCTTAAGAACAGCTTTGTACTTCCAGTGTCATAGAATACAGGGATATAGCCTTTCAGTACTGCATTTGAGAACGTCCCTTTACTCTGCTTTGTAATCTTCACTGCTTCATCTCTATTGATGAGATTTTCTTTCAGATACTGCTTTAATTCTGACTTATCCATCTCTATTCCCCTCTCTCTTCTCTGTGTCCTTCTGAGCGAATGATAAACGCTTCATACCTACAGAATGTCCTAAACGTCTTACCTGCTCTGTATCAGCTTTATTTGTCCGTATAATCTGTATCGCTCTTTCTATATCTATTAGACTCATATATGGATCGCCGATAAATTTCTTTCGTACTATTTACCCTGTTTCAACTGGTTATATCTTTCTTTAAGCTGTTTCATCTTCTCTGTGTATTTGTCATTATCCTTATGCTTCAGTAAATATAATTCATACTCAAAATAATCTGTCAGCTTCCCTACTGCTTCATCCTTCTTTCTACCATTAAAGCTCACGTGGTCGCTGTATGAACCATATAGCTTATGTCTTACCTTAAGATTTATAAGCCGCTTCACGCTGCTTCTTCTTTCAATCAGCGCCTTTATAACGTTGCGCTCTACATAAGCCATATTATCAACGAATAACCCTGCTTCTTCTATTTCTCCACTAGCCGCTTCTGGTTTATATTTTACCAGTTTATATAGCCTGTCAAAGTCTGTTGCTTTTGCACGGATATATGTTTCTTTATCCGACGATATAACGAAATTTTTTACAAGCACTGGTTTTACAGGACATTCCGATTTTTCAAAAAGTACAGATGTACTTAAAAATGTATCTCGCTTATTCTCTATATCCTGTACCTTTCTGAATAACCTCAACTTTTCTCTATTCACCTTAAATACAGTTGAGCGCTTTTGAAATACATGCTCTACACCTATAACCTTGCCTACAACAAGTCGATGGCTTCCATCTGTTTCCTGGTAGTAATACGTCCTCCCATGTTCATCAATATACTTTATAAAGTAGAAGCTATTAAAGCTTGACGGTTGTTCTTCATACAGTCTTCTAATCTCAGATATATTCATATCATGCCACTTCTCGAATAACCTTGAAAATCTTTCTTTTTGAAAGGTAGGCGTGTAATCACTGTCAAAAAACCTTCCGTTCAAATGATAGTGCCAACTTATACCGTTACACTTATTTTCAAGCCTTGCATAATCATGTATATCTTTCATAGGTACTATTCGTATCTCTGTATCTTCTCCAACTTCCTCATAACAGTACCTAAACTCTTTTTTGGGATACTTTACCGCTTCAAGCTTTTTACTATCTATCTCTTCCTGTGTCATCCCTTTTTCTATAAGGTATCCATCTATCGAACTGAAACGTTTCAACTGTTCTGTAAGATACATATCAATGCTCCTCTCTGCTTCAGTATGCTAGCCGCTTCTATCCTTTAACGTTCTGTTTCATACCTAGAACGCTTCATTGTTCGTTCTAAGGGTTGCTACAGTCCTTTATACGATATTCCTCAAATCTGAAAGGGTTATCTGTCTTCTATGTTCCTGTATCCTCTTTCATTTGTACACCCTTGTATACTATTATTGGGGGTACTTTTTACAGTATCATCTGGCGGAGGTTGGCGTGTGTTGTCGTCTGTGTAAGTCTTTGAGTGGTTTTCTCAAAGGCTGTAACTAGACGACAACACACGTCAGACGGAGCCGCCGAAAATTTTTTAGGGGGCAAATTCCCCCCCTGTCATTAAACTAACCCTTTACTCTTAAGGCTTGTCGCATCATCATCAGTTACGATTAAGGCATCCAACATCCCGATACCAAGCATATCCCCGATTTTGTCTACTCTTCTTGCCATTTCAACATCCTGTATGCTTTCATCTGCATAGCCACTCGGGTGGTTATGAATGACTATGAAAGCTGTGCAACTGTTCTCTATCAGTGGCTTGAATATCTCTCTTGGGTGTACAAGTGAGGCATCTACCGTACCGACATGCGCCACATAGGCAATCATGACCTCATTCTTAGTGTTGACACCTAGCACTAGCAACTTTTCTCTGTCGCAGTACCCGATTTCTTCTCTTGCGAAGTCGATAACGTTGTCCTTACAGTTAAGCTTTATACGTTCCTGTTTTGTCTTTCTGTAATACGTCTTGTTCTCTGTGATTTTGTAGATGTACTTTTCGTCAAATTTTTTCATGTTCCTTACGCTCCTTTGAATTGTGTGTGTTGTGTGTGTTGAGCCTGGAAGATTAGGCTCTGTATAGTGTTGATATGCTATCCCCCTTTCAACTTACCTTTATTATATGACATTATGTTAATCATGTCAACAGAATGCACTCACTTTTTTAGCCGATTTCTACTATTTTTTAGGAGACTTGTCCCGAAGCAAAAAATGCCTGTAATCGTTCATAGGACTGCGAAGCTAAGTCCGCAATGACGATTACGTGCATTTTTTGTTGATGGGTGCAGTCGATTAAAAAATCGTTGAAATCGGCTAAACTTATATCTATTTTCTTTTGAAGCGGTTTTCAGACGTATTCTACTGAAGCAAGACATTTTAAGGGTGCGTATCACTTTTCTACTGAAGCGGGGGAGTGGGACGATGTGATATAAGGACGAAGATTGTTTACTATAGGTTGAATCATAAAATAACACCCGTATCCTATATCTCTACAGCTACGGGTGTTACTCGTTTTACATCGGGATATTCTTATAGAATTTTGACACTTTCATTATAGTATATTTATTATTGCAGTGGATCGCTTTCTTATATCGGTACAGCTTACTAATCTGCTTCTTAGAAACAAGCTGATAGCCCGCCCAAAGAAAAGAATTCAATTAATGCTTGTTGTACATCTTCTGGAAATGTTCTTGCGGATATTGAAACTGCTTTCTTTAGAGCGTTCGTTCTTGATAATCCTAGATTTCTTTGGTGTTGATAAGCCGTAGTAATCATCTTTGTCATCTTTGTCATCCCGCCAACTGCTTTAGCAGCTTTCTTAACTTTCAATATTTTAGTCCATGGAATCGCATTGCTTACCACAGCAACCCCTACAGCACTAATACAAGCTCCCCAGTCTAAGGTTCTCACGGTACTTTTATTAGATGGAGCAGTTGATTTTAATACAAGAGAGCCATTTTGATTCACAAAAACATGATTAGCAAATTCACTAGTTTTATTTTCATTCAACCATTTAACACCTGCATCTATACCTTGATCAGCGATAGATTGAGGCATTTTTTCAATCAAACTTAAAAACGGTGTCACTTCCTTTTCAAAATTACGAGCTTCTTGTTGTACTTGTTCTGTACTTACTGTATTAGCTAACGCAGTTGATTGATCAAAATATTGAGAAATTGGAGTTACTAACAATGCTAATGCTGTTACTTTAATCGTCAATTTACTAATCTTTTTATCCATAATGGCATCTCCTATTATTTGTATTTTATACAAAAAAATGATAACATGCTATGGAAAATGATACAAGATAAGAAGGTGTCTTATGTATAAAAAAGGAAACATTGTTTTTTTTATAATTATTTTAATACTTATAATCGTAACTCTTAATGGATTGTTTAATGATGGTGCTCAATCTCAGATGATAATAAATATTATTAGTCTCATATCCATATTATTACTAGCCATTTTTACTTATTTTTTTAACAACAAAAAAACCAAAAAATAATATCACCAAAATTATTTCTAGGTGCAAAAAGGTAGCTGATATCGGCTTTTACTTGGTATAGGGAACCTGTAGGGATAACTTTTATGATACCGCTTCTAGCAGGTCATATATACCTATATTCTCTCTGTAAGGTATTTGGGATGCTGCTTTACATTTCTATTACGCATGTGTTCCTGGTGCTTTGCATTGACAGAGCTTATTTTGAGCGGTAATGTTCCATACTGCGCCATAACTACTAACAGGAAGTACAGCTTAGCTTCAAATCTATGTATATGACAGATCGCTCATCTTCATGAAGCAATTCAGAAATATAATGAGCTTAAGGAGATTGTAACGTTCTAGTACGCCGCTTCATATATCTTCTTATAATGGATCATCCTTGTTCCTGGAAGCATCTTCTTATGACATGCTGTAATATCATAGAATAGATGCGCTCATTCACCTGTGAGTCTGATGTTACATATCATATGTTAAGTGTTAGATGTTAGGTGTTAAATGCCGCATATTAGATTGTAAATTTATAGGTTGGATCATAAAATAACACCCGTATCCTGTATCTCTACAGCTACGGGTGTTAATCGTTTTATACCGGGGGTGTTTCTGTGCAATTTTGACACTTTCATTATAGCAGATCGCTTCAGGTGATATTGAATTTAGAGAGAATCTCTACCAATCATACTCCTTCGAATAACAATTCAGATGATGAATCCATAGAAAGCTCTTTCCATATTATTTCCTTAAATTCACTAATAATTTTATATTTTCCTCCATCGATGTTATTCATAAAAATATATTTTATAATATTAATCAAATCTAAACTAGAAAAATTACAGGTTCCTGCTACAAAAAAATTTTTATTAAAAATTACGAGTATATCATGGATCTCTAGCACATACTCGTCGAAAAGATAATATCTATTCTGATGATTTTCACTTTTGAAAATAAATGTAGCTACAGGTCCGGGTCCCGCCCATTCTTCAGTAACGAAATATTTCATTCTATCTCCTTTTTCTTCTATTTGCTTTCTTCTTTCTGTACTTGTTTTTAGGATGAAAAACTATTATATTTTTAAAATTCCAGACATAATAAAGTGTCTGGAATTTTCTATCTTTTAAATATTTTTTATATATTTACTCCCGTTAAGTAGATAAACACTTTCATCTTCATAATATGGTATTATAGCAAACTCATTATCTATATATACTTTCAAGTTTTTAAAATATGGCTTACTATTTTCATGGTTCAAAATAAAAATGCCTGAAAAAATATAATTATGAACATCACCCTGTCAAGTAGACACTTAAAAAAATAAAACTTAGTTACTCGGCTGCGCTTGTATTAGCGCAGCCATTTTTAATGAAATACGATCGCCATTAAAAAATTTAATATACTTTCTAATCTCTTTTTTAGCTTGATCAAAATCCTCAAAAATATATTTTTTACTTTTAAAAATCTCCGATTTTAATAAACCCCAAAACCCTTCCATTGGACCATTGTCTATGCATCTGCTAACTCTAGACATACTTTGTATCATTTTAGCTTCTTTCAGTTTTTTATTAAAATTTCTACTTGTGTACTGAAACCCTCTATCACTGTGAAAAATAATACCTTCAGTCTCATTTTCTTTTTTAGCTTTATTAAATGTATTAAAAACTAATGGATTATCATTTCTTCGTGAAACTTCATAACTCACAATCTTTTTAGAACCTAAATCATAGATTGCACTAAGGTATACTTTTTTGCCGTTTCTTAATTTGAACTCTGTCACATCTGTTAACCATACTTTATTTGGCTCGTTTTGTTGAAAATCTCTATTTAACACATTTAAAGCAGTTGTTTCTGGAGTACTACGGATGTATTTTTTCTTTTTCTGGCGGATCAAAGCTTTAATATTATATTTTTGAGTGATTCGTTGTACTTTTTTATGGTTAACCTGATATTCAGTAAATAGTCTTAAATAGATATAAATTCTTCTGTAACCGTAAGTACCACCAGACATGTTGTATATTCGAAGAATTTCATTCTTTAAATTTTCATTTTCAATTTCAGTGCTTGGAATTATTCTATTTAACCATTTGTAATAACTTGATCTTGAAATACCTAGAGCGTCACATATCCATTTAATAGGATATCTTTCTTTTAGTTCAGTTACAGTTTTATATGATGCTAATTGTTTAACTTTTGATTCATCAACTGCCTTTCGATTTGTTTTCTCTTTTTTAAAGCTTCATTCTCTAGTTCTAGAAATTGATTTCTTGATTCTAATGCTTTTAATTTCAATTGTTCCTCAGTACTCAATGTTTCTGTAGGTTTTCCTTTTCCACGTCCATCTATAAGTCCTGTTTCACCATGTTCATTATATTTTTTCACCTAGCTATAAACCTGAGAATATTTCACTTTGAAATTCTCAGCAGTACTTTTGTAATCAAATTCGTTACTTATACAATAATTTACGATTTCAATACGCTCTTCTAAAGTAGTTTTTCTAGCTTTCATATTATATACCTCCGGTTTTGGAGAATAAGTTTTATTCTCTTTTCCTTCAGTATACTTTATTACCCACTTACGTATAGTTTCATGAGATGGAATGTTATATTCTGCTGCTAATGTTTGAAATGATTTGCCCTTTTGAATATACTCATTAATAACACTTTTTTTAAATTCTGAGGTATATGAATGATTATTTTTTCTTGATTTAAGAGAGTAAATACCATGTTCTAAGTATCTTCTATATTCAGCTGCGAGTGTAACTTTATTAATATCCAAACCAAACTTATTTATGACACTGCTAAATGAATTTCCGTCTTCATACAAATCGAAGATTTGTTGATATTTATCAAGTGTAATTTTCTTTTTTCTCAAATTAAAAACTCCCTATAAAGTTTTCACTTTTTAAGTGTCTACTTTATAGGGAGCATATCAGTATTTTAATTTAATAAGGAAGGGAAAAATCATTTCTTTTGATTCTTCCCTTCCTTATTATTTATTTTTAAATTCTTCTATTGCAAGTGAAATCAAACGATCTACCAAATCATCGTAACTTATACCAACAGCATTAAATAGTTTAGGATACATACTGATATTTGTAAAACCAGGTATTGTATTTATTTCATTGAAAACTATTTTTTCCTTATCAACAAAAAAGTCTACTCTTGATAATCCTTTGCAATCTAGTTTTTTGTATATAGATAATGAATAATTAGCTATAGTAGATTTAATTAATGGATCTATTTTAGCAGGGATTTCTAGTACCGCACCATTTTCATCAATATATTTATTTTCATAACTATAGAAATCTTGATCTTTAGTCTCTATTTTCCCAATTTCAGAAACAATAGGATTATCGTTTCCCAATACTCCACATTCTAATTCGTATCCTGATATTTTTTCTTCTACAATAACCTTATTGTCATACTTAAATGCTTCCTCCAATCCATTGGTATATTCTGATTCATTAGTCACTTGACTGATACCTACTGATGATCCTTGTCGAGATGGTTTCACAAAAAATGGAACGCCTAGTTTATCAACTATCTCTTCATAACTTACATAACTCTCATGTTTTTTTATTGTAAGAGACTTAGCTACTTTAATTCCCAATGATTGAACAATTATTTTAGTAAATTCTTTATCAATACATATTGCAGAAGTTGATGATGAACTACCTACATATGGAATATTTAATGTTTCTAAAATACTTTGAAGCTTTCCATCTTCTCCGAAAGCTCCATGGATAATTGGGAACACTACACATTCTTCTTCATTATTTTCACCAATTAAATATAGATTTTCTTTTTTGGAAATCGAAAGATCTAATTTTTTACCTTCTACTAGCAATTTTAATTCATCATAAGTAATAGGAATAACTTCTTCACTTTTACTTATATACATTATAGATAAGTTATATTTATCTTGATTAAGCGAATCTGAAATATTCTTAGCAGATTTTAAAGATACTTCGTGTTCACTCGAATTTCCTCCACATAATACTATTACTTTCTTTTTCATTAAAATAACTCCTTTCATAAAATTCAATGTTATTTTTATAATAACTAAGTTAGTACTTAATTTAATAATCTCATTATGTTCTAAGATGATTATACCATATTGAAGTGTCTTCATCTCTTATTATTGTATTTTATAAGTACACTTAAAATATACAATCCAAAATTCATGATTTATGGTATTATGAGTGTACATTATAAGTGTATAGTACTGGGAGTTTAAAAAATGAAAATTGGATATGCAAGAGTTTCATCTAGTAGCCAAAATATGGATAGACAGATTGAAATATTAAAAAAGAATGGTTGCGAAAAAATATTTACAGAAAAAGTAAGTGGCAAAAATATTAAAGATCGACCAGTTTTTAATGAAGCATTAAATTATAGTAGAGAAAAGGATATATTTATTGTTGAAAGTTTGGATCGTTTAGGAAGAAACTATAATGAAGTAATTGAAACAATCAATACTCTGAAAAAGAAAGATGTTCAACTTATTATTACTAGCTTACCAATCATGCAGGAGATTATTGGTAATGAATTAATGGATAGATTTGTTAAAGATTTAATTATTCAAATACTAGCAATGATTAGTGAACAGGAACGTGCAGAAAGTAAAAGAAGGCAAGCACAAGGTATAGCATTAGCAAAAAAACGTGGTGCTTTTAAAGGTAAACCACTAATTTACTCTCCCACTTCTCGTGACCTACAAAAACGTACAATATATTTTAAAATTGTTGATGAATTAAAAGAGGGATTACCTATTAGTCAAATTGCTAAAAGAAACGATGTGACAAGAACTACAGTTTATAGAATTAAAAAATCTATAATAGAAAATTAGATTAAGGTCTATCTTGCTTATATTTTTATTTCTGTTAATTATCTATATTTTGATTACTCTTAAACATTTTATTTAAAAAGAAAAACTTATTGATGTATATCTACATCAATAAGTTTTATATCATTTTAGTAATTACCCAGGCGGCGTATCTGGGATCTCTTTTAACTCTCAAAGAGAGCGCGTGGGGAACCTTTCCCACCTTAAATACTAAAATTCTCTATTTAGTTTATTATATTCATTATAATAGACATATACATTATTATCAAGTATTTTAATCAAACTCTTGAATCCTACCCGAATTAAGTCTTTTAGTGATTTTATGTTCAGCATTATCCAATTCATAAATACTAGATATAATTACTCCAGCATCCTCTTTACTGGTTATGGCTATTAGAATAACATTGTCTAATCTTTTATATATTTCTATACTATTATCATGTTTTGGATTTACACCTATATAATCAGGATTTAATATTGAATTGCTTATTTCTGTTTTATAAATTTCCCAAATACCATCATGTCTTCTTTTTATATGTTTGACCAATCCAGGCGTAAGATACACATCCTCATTAAAGAATTGTATCCCTGTATAGTGAAATACTTTTTCAACATCTAATTTTGCAATAACTATTCTCTCTGATGAACTTTCATCAAAGTCCTCTATTTCCATAAATTTATCCTCTATCATATAATTTTATCAATTATTATATCACACATAGGCATTCTATTCATATAGTATGCCAATAATGACTTTTTCTTTGTATATATAAGTCGAATAAGTAGGTAACTAAGGTCACTAAAGCCCTTTTCTAATAGGACAGAAAAGGGCTTTGATGAATCTATACTAAAAATATTCATTAAATATATTCTAGCATATTGTGTTAGCATTATCGACTTACGTTAATCAATATTTATTCTAATGGATCATAAATATTAAATCAAATCCTTCAAGTTCCAGAAGATTTCTTTAAATTGATTATACCTTTGTTAGGACTCACACCCCTATTATTAAAATAACTCCCACGTACCGTACCATCTTCAGTATTAAAATAAAGACGATTATATCCGTAGTGACTAGTGCTTTCAATATCTATATCTTCACTCTGATTGTAATAAGCAAATTCAAATATGGCTACATTATTTTCATACTTTTCTAATGCAGCCATACGACTTTTTGAGGTTGATGGCGTATTTGGGAAATTACATATAAAAGATATATTATTGAAATCCTGTTTAACTGTTAAATTCATTTCGATAGTAGGTTTCTTCTCATTGGTTTTAGGATCAATATAACTTGATTTTAAACTTCCATAATAATAACCTTCGATTGAGGGAATTTTGAAATACATAACAATTATTTTCCATTTCCATAAATATTTATCGAAAAGGTAATATAGAAACCAAAATACTATTATAGGAGTAAAAGAAAAATCAAAAATCCCAAAATTAACTAATAAGTTAATATTTTCATTAAAATTTGGTGGGAATTTCATGAATTTTAGAAATTTGATTATATAATCTATTAATGGACTTATACAAACAGATATTATATAAGATATTAAAGTTAAAAATATAACTCCTAATTCGTACTGTTTCTGAAGTTCTAATTTAGAATATTTATGCAAGTAATCACTTCTTTTCTATTCACTATAGTTACTGTGACTTCTTTATCTAATCCTATAATCATCATAATTGTATATGGAAACAAAGAACTTTCTTTTTCTTTTGTCAAACTAACTATAGTTTTATAATCTTTTACACTTGGCCACGCTCTCATTTTAGGATGGCTATGCCATTCTCCCAAGTAATTAAGATAACCACATGATTCCTTCCAAACTTCGTTTATAAGTTGTTGAGCTATTTTACTATTTCTTTCATATGAATTATGAAATTTATTTTCACTTATTATTCTTTCGAAAATTTCAATTGCAAGTTAGCCACTACATCCAAATTAATAGAGATAGTAGCTTAATGGTTCACTTAATAATCCTTCGGATTTTAGTGACTTCAGAAACAGGTATTTAGGTGTTTCATAATCTAGAATTTTTCTGGGATAATTGTTCATCCAGTTTTGGATACGATAAATTATCTCATCAGATACTGATTCCATACTGATTCCTTTAGGGATTATCCGTCTAATGAATTTATGATGGTTTTCTTTAGTACCTCGTTCCCATGATGAATAAGGGTGCGTAAAGTATATTTCAGTGTCAGGTAGTGTCTCCGTAAGGTCACTGAACTCTGATCCGTTATCAGAAGTAATAGACTTGAATATTCGTGAAAATGAATTATCTAATTGATCTTTTAATTGACTTAATGCTAATGTGACAGCATCATTATTTTTACTTTTAATAGGAACGATGATTTCATATCGTGTCTGTCTTTCAACAAGTGTAAGTAACGCTCTTTCGTTTTTAAGTTTAGAACCAATAACAGTATCAATTTCCCAATGACCAAAGACATCTCTAGAATTGATTTCGTGACTTCTATCTTCGATAGATTTTCCTAATACTTTTTTATTTTTTCGACTAGGTCTTCTATTTGTAATTGGTTTTCGTGATATCTTCTCTATAAGGTCGATATTAGAGGTCTTCATAATTCCTCTTTCAATCCAGTTATATAGTGTTGAAACACAAGGAATAATAGAATCACAAAAAATATTATTCTTTTTAGCATAGGCTATTACAACATCGGGAGACCATTTTTTATTCAACATCATCTTATCAGCCCAATCAATAAAAGCATGAGATAACTGATGTTTTGGTGTCCTGCAAGAATTCATACGATTTGTTTCATATTTAAGTTGAGCAACATCAGGGAAATAGCATTCATAATCATAAAAATATTCTTTACTATTAGAAACTATGCGCTTAATTTGTTTAACAGTTCCTCTATTGATCTCATTGTTAATCGTTTGAGGTGCTCTATTCAAAATTTTAGCAATAGCACGATTTGAATAATTTTCACTCTTCAAAATCTGAATTTGATGTCTTTCAAATTCAGTTAAGTGTTTTCCTTTAATATGATTAGTGGTACCATTTAGATGAGTCATTTGCATTCATTCCTTATTGTTTGTTGTGGTAACTACAATATTAACATGGATGCACATGGCTCATTTTTTATTTTTTTAAAGCACACCGTAGGTGGCTAACTTGATTATAGAATTTCCCCTTATTATTCTTTCTATTTTATCAATATATATTTTTTTGGAATCGGATATTTTTCTCCCAAAAATAATACCACCGACTTCGAATAATAAAGACTGAGAGTACTCTATATTAAGTTCTTCAAAGATATTTTTCCTAATATAAACTTCATAAGGAAATTTATTATTATTCGTCAAATCTAGTAACAAATAGTTCCCTATTATTTTTTGCTGTCCATTGTTGTTTGATTTCAATATTTTTTCCTCTAGCTTCCTTCATATTTCCAAAATACGTGATATGGTAATTCCCCTTTTTTTCTAAATATCTATTATTCATTAATAAGTCTACACATTTATTTATAAATAACTGCACTTCAAAGCCAGAATAAGGCATAAATCTACTTTGACACCCAGCCTCAGATTTAGAATACTGGTGTACATTTTGTACAACTGATAATTTTATATTTCTTTCCTTGTCAAAAATATATGATTTTGAAAGTTCATTAAGCTCACCATTAAAAATTAAAATATGACCCGCAACCAAATAAGGTTCAATCCAGACTATAATTAGTGGTGTGTGCAACTTCTTTTTTTCATACATTTGTATTAGTTGTTCCTCAACATTTTCATCTCCTACAACACAAATTAGAAAATCATACTTTTCTGATAACAAATGCTTCTCTTTACCTAAGAATTCATTCAATATATTTGTATATATAGCTTTAGTGTTTATATGTGGATAGTAATTATTGATTACTTTTGCAACCTCATTGGATTTAAACTTGTTCAGACTTCTCAGTCCACATAGATGTCTGCCGATATTATCAACTTCTAAAATATCGTTATCTTGAAGTATTATATTCTCAATATCAAAAGTATCACATATACTTTTACTCAAGAAACTCCCCAAAGAACCACAACCTATAATATAAAAACTTAGTTTTCGGTTGCTATGACCATCACCACTTCTAAAAATCAGTTTATTTTGCGACAAATCATTAATCTTCATATTTACCAACAATTTACTATTATTGATTTTCAATATACTTTTATAAGATGATTTCTTAACAATTTTTCCTTTAGGAAAATATAGTTTTTCTATTTTAAAACATAAGATCGTAGGGATGTTAATTCCTTCTTGATAAACTCCTAATGTTATAGTAGATAGACCTTTAATTAATTTCTCTGCAAAAAAATTAAAATGCTTATTATTTTCTAAGACATTGATTAAATCTGCAAATTTAGTTATTGGTGAAGATAAATTGCTATTTTCAACAGGAATATAAAGCACAGATTCTTTTATTTTATAGTCTTTTATTCCTAAATTACTCACTAACATCCCTAATGAATCAATACTATAATTAGTATCATAGAGTATTCTTAACTTTTCTTTGTTATCCTTATCTTTGAATCCCTCTAAAGATTTTAATAATTTAGGTGTCTTATAATCTTCACTAAGAAAATAGTTTACTTGATTAGAAGTCAGGAAAGGATAGATATCTGAAAACTCATATTTATATTGATTTTCAACTTCTCTTTCTACAGATTTCTCCAAAATATCCACTGCTCTTTGTAATGTTTCTTTTGCTTCTTCTAAATAATTCTTATAATTATGTCTATCAGAATTAACTTCATAAAGACATAAATAATTTCCTGTTAATGTATGAGGAATATAGAAATCAAAATCACTAAAATTAATTATTTTAATTTTTAAAAACTCAAAAGGGTAATATTCAGGAATCACAATACTAAGTTTAAAATTATTATTTTTAATATTGATGTTCCATGATATTTTATCGTCTTCTATTTTAACTATATAGCCCAATTTTAAAAAGTAACTATATAACTCATGTATCTTATCATGCATAATGTCTATTTTTTAAACCGATTTTTTCTGGTACATCAGTTTGTGTTAAAATATTAATATTTTTAACATCAGAATCCCCTATAGGAAATTTAGACCCAAATATTTCCGATAAAATATCAGTAGACATTTTTTCATTTTCAGAAATATAAATACTTTCATGTAGTAAATCTTTAAATTCCTTCAATTCTTTTAAAATTTCTTGTTCATCTTGAAAGCTGTATTTCTCCAATAAATCCTCTTCTAGAGGTCTTATTGGCTTTCTACATGAAAAATTGTCTTCCAATCTATCATATATATTCGTTAATACTTTAAAAAGAACATCTGGATCATTATCAGCTTTTTCATAACATTCAACAACAAGTATCGAAATTGCCATCCCTGGTAAATTAATATTTTTATTTTTAGACCATTTTTTTATATACTTTACAATTCTCCTAACAACCTTATCATCAGAAATTTTAACATTATTATTAAACCAATCTCTAAAGGCTTTCGGATCACTAATAATCCAACCATTAATTTTATGAGCCAAATAAGCAACTTCATCATTTTGTTTATCTAAACCTATAATATATATAGGTAAATCGATGTGATAATTATCTTGATAATCAACTCTGACACAAGTATCTTTATCAATGATACAATTTGTATGCCCTGATACATAAGATAATATTTGTTTGTGAACTTCTATGGTACTTGGCCAATATATTTGTTCAGTATCATAATCTTTTAGATATATTCCACTATCTAAGTCAAAATCTTCACCATCTTCTGGTAATAGTGCTGTATGCATAGCATAAGAGCCTTGAGTTAAATGTTCTGGTTTTTTGTGACCATCGTTTAAAAAACCACCATTAATTTTTTCTCTTAAAGTATTTCTTCCTCTTCTAATTTTGTGTTTGTATGATTCGCTAATAGTAATATTCTCATTAAATTCTAAAAATATATTTTGTAAGTATGACATTTTCTTCCCCCAAACGCTCAAATACTTTTATCACAAATAATTTGTTAAATAAAATACATATTATTATTATATCATGACTATAATAATTGAAGAAATTTAGTCTATTTCTATATTTTAGACTTACTTTCTTCTAAGTCCTGAATGATGACTTTTCCCCCCACATCTTGTCAGTGAAAATTTTTCGCATCCATAATTTTCAAGACTGTCATTCTGAAGATCCAGTTTAAGTAACCTATTTTGAAACTCTTGCATATTCAATTTTCATTCCTTCTTATCTCTTTTTTCAATGTACTACATCTTAATTCAGTACATGTTATCAAACATAGATTAAAACATGAGTTGTTATACATAAATATGAAGGTAATTTGATTGCAATGTTTATAAAAAAAGAGTGTACAGAAAGTAATGAGTTTATGTACAATTTATGTAGACTAAATAAAATGTAAAAAAAGAAGTTCTGATTTTTCAGAACTTCTTTCTATAAAACAAATATATTTATAACTAATTATCTATA
Source organism: Macrococcus sp. 19Msa1099 (assembly GCA_019357535.2). Taxonomy (NCBI): domain Bacteria; kingdom Bacillati; phylum Bacillota; class Bacilli; order Caryophanales; family Staphylococcaceae; genus Macrococcus; species Macrococcus psychrotolerans. The sequence continues at coordinate 126,978 of CP079956.2, read as the reverse complement.
ATGTGATTAAAATGTGTTTGGATATAGTTTTTTAGATCAGAATTGATAACTATAATTGTTTGTTCATGGCCAGTAGTATACATAATTAAATCATCATTTTTATAAAAAGAAAAGTCAGCTTCTATATCATCGAGAGATGAATACCATATGTAACCGTCTTCTAAAGATTTAGTAAAGAAATTTGGATATTTTTTTAAAAAATTTTTCATATCTCTATCGAATGTAAATGTATACATTAAAGATTTTGATGTAGATATAGTACCTGGCCATTTCTTTGTGACAGAAGATGAAATAAAATTATTTTTAAACTGCATATATATAGATTGCTTTTCAAAATCTTCATTTATTGAAACAACAATAGAAATTTTATTTGAAAATATTGCAACGGCATCTAAAAGTTTTTTATATTCATCTGAATTTTGTATTTTTAAGTGCATAGAATCCTCCTTTATTTATGAAATGAATGACCTGTTAAAGATTTTGTGTTTTGTTTATTTCTACCATGATAATGCCAATAATAATTAGATCCTTTACCATGTTTTTCATGTTTTACTACACCTGTGGGACTTGCAGATTTCGCAGCATTAAGTGCATATTGTTGCGAAGTGGCAAATACATCATACCCCTTCTTTAAACGTGCAGCTGCAGCTGTTTGACTTTTGATTGGTTGTCTGATATATACTTTACCGTTTTTTATAATGGCAGTATAGTATTTTATTTTTGGTTCTAAATTGCAATTACAAGTTAGCCACCCTGACAAATCTAGTTCATATAGAATCCTAGGGATTCACTCAGTATGTTCTCCTTGATTAGCTCCTTCAAAAACACTTCCATTGCTGACTGTCCATTTAGTATCTTACGTGGATATCTGTTCATCCATTCCTGGATTTTATGGACGGTAGAAGCTTTTACAGTTGAAATGGGGATACCTTTAGGAATATGCCGGCGAATAAATCTGTGCTGATTTTCTTTCGTCCCTCTTTCCCAAGAGGCATAGGGGTGAGTGAAGTAGACTTCAGATAATCCCTTGAGGCATTCAGAAAGATCGCTGAATTCAGGTCCATTATCTGATGTAATAGACTTGAATATTTTAGGGAAAGCATCTCCTGTTTCCTTTATCAGACGACGTAGTGCGTTGACTACATGGCAAGTTTGTTTACCATCGATCTTTAAGATAAGTTCATAGCGACTTTTTCTCTCAACCATGGTGAGGAGAACCTGGTCTTCGGCAGACTTCTGTCCGACAACGGTATCTATCTCCCAATGTCCGAAGGTCGTGCGAGTATCCACTGCCTGAGGACGTAGTTCGATAGACTGACCCAGTACTTTTTTATTAATACGAGTAAAGCCTGTCGGCTTCTTATTCTTAAGCTTTAACTTCATCAGAAGATTGATATTACGTGTCTTTATCAGTTTTCTGTCAATCCAGTTATAGAGTGTCTTTATACAGGGTATGAATCTTTCTGGAAAAAGCTTAGCTTTCTTAGCAAGCATAATAACGGAAGCCGGAGACATTTCCTGATGTATCATCAGATTGTCGGCCCATTCAACAAAGGGATTATCTGTAATGGGAAGAGGACGACGTCCTGACTTGATACGATTTTCAAAGTATCTATCCTGAGCAAGATCAGGTGAATAGACGCACTTGTAGTAAGTGTAGATTTTATTATTCTGTACCTGCTGGCTCTTTTGTGTGTACATGCCGCGCTTTATCTCATTATTGATGGTCTGTGGTGCTCTACCGAGCTTTCCAGCTATTTTTCTGTTTGAATATCCTTCATTGATCAACGTCTGTATGATGATTCGTTCATCTCTAGAAAGGTGTTTGCCCTTAACGGTTTTCGTGTTACCATTGATATGCGTCATACGAATTCATTCCTTTATTGTCGGTGTGAGAACTACAATATTAACATGAATTCGTCATGGCGTATTTTTTTATAAACCATTAATGTATCTTCCACCTTAGGTGGCTAACTTGATTGTATAACTTACCTAAAACATAAAACATAAAGAATATAATATAAAACATATTATATTCTTTATGCAAAATTAAAAAAAGGTGGGATATATAATGGGATTAGATATGTATATTGTAAAAGAAGAAGATGGCAGATTAGATGAAATAGCATATTTTAGAAAGTTCAATGCATTACATGGTTATTTTGATGAAAGATATTATCTAGGTAATCCTGGCAGAGTTAAACTTGATAATTATATGGTAGAAGATGTATACGATAGATTGATAAAAATCATCGAGGCACCCGAAAAAGCTAGTAATTTGTTACCAACTTACATGGGACCATTTTTTGGTGGTTATGATTATGATGATATATATTATCATTACATAGCAGAAGCATTTGAGACATTTCATAAATTAAAACAGATAGATATTGATAAGGAAGACTACTATTATATGGCAGATTATTAAAGTAAGCCGACAAAGCCCAGGGGGCTTCTGTCGGCTTACAGTGCAAGGAACAAACACTAGCGTGTTTGGAATTGTGCAGATTTATCATTCTACAATCTAGCAGAACAGTATCACTGTCAGCTAAAGCAGACGTTCTACTAACAGAAGATTGCAAGAGATCACTACGTTCAACAAGTTGCCCTTGCAATCTTCTGCTGTTCTGCAGTGATTGTCTAATGAAATCTAAATCTGCACAGTCTTAACTGATTGAGTAACGATTGATGAATCAATCGTTGGAAAGGCATTGAAGAGTCCGGGACATAAGTACTCCTGATAATAAAGATAGCGATAAAATTTGATGAAAATCAAATTTTATCGCTATTTCTTTATTTTTATTTTTATTTTCACCACGTGAGGTGGCCATTTTCCTTATATTTACTGCCATTAGCGCAAGGCCTATATCTCTCTTCACTTTAGATTTACCACGCACATTCATTCGTGTGTAACCCAAAATAGCCTTCAGAAATCCAAATACTGGTTCTACGTCTATCTTTCTGTTTGCGTAGATTCTTCCGGTATTTTCATCTGAAAGCTTCTTGCGAATCTCTGATTTGAAGTATTCAAGATTATTATTTCTATAAATACTTTTATTGCCCTTAGTATTTTTAGAAATGCATTTATCTCTTAGTGGACAACTTTGACACATCTCACATCGGTATACTTTGGATATACTTCCGAAATCACCATTTTTTCTCTTTGAATAATGAGAGAATCTAAGATTGTGATTTTCGGGACATGTAAAATAATCTTCAATTTCATTATATGGCCAGTTAAATGTATTAAAAATATTTGTTCTGTTCTTCTTTGATTGCTCCGAATAGTATGTATTAAAAGGAATTAAAGGTGTAACTTCAAACTCATCAATCAAAGTCTCATAATTTTCTTCACTTCCATATCCAGCGTCGGCAACAATATATTTAGGAAGTTGCTTATGCAAATCTATGAAATTATTCAAGAACGGAGTGAGTGTTCTTGAATCCGCCGGATTTGGAAAGACGTCATAAGCCAGAGTGAATTGATTGTTTGTCGCAATCTGTAGATTATATCCTGCCTTCAATTGACCGTTCTTCATATGGTCTTCCTTCATTCTCATGAATGTGGCATCGCAATCTGTTTTAGAATAGCTTTTTCGATCGCCCAGGATTTTCAATTGCTCATTATATCTTATATTTCTTTCGTAGATATCTTTAATCACCTTATGCGTCTTTTTGATTGGGGTTCTTTCACTTCTTATTCTCTTCTTCTCCGTGACATTCTCTTCATTATCAATCTGAAATGTTAAATCTTCGATTTTTTGATTTAGACTTCTTTCGATATGCGCTAAAGAGTCTATTGTGATTTCGTCCTTACTTTCATTCTGTATTTCAGGAATGACTTCCTATTTCAGTAGATCGTCATAGATAGACTTAGCTTTAGAAAGCGAGTCCTCTTGATACGAAAGAATTTTCTTTTTCCATACGAATGTGTACTTGTTAGCACTTGCCTCTAACTTAGTACCATCAATAAAAATTGACTGTTCGTCAATCAGTTTATATTCAACAAGTTGTGTTCTGAAATTTACATAAAGAGTTTTCAACAGGTTATCCATCATAGGGTTTACTCGGAATCTATTGATAGTCCTGTATGAAGGCTTCTGTTCCTGTGATAACCACATCATTCGAATACTGTCGTTTAATGATGCTTCAATTCTTCGACCTGAGAAAATAGACTGAGTATAAGCATAAAGAATAACCTTAAGCATCATTTTGGGATGATATGAGGATGCACCCATTCTATTTCTGTACTGTTGATACTCTTCTTCAGGGATTGATTCTACTAGATCATGTACAATGAAACATAAGTCATCCTTTGGAATCATAAATTCTATATCCATTGGCAGTGTGATTTGATTTGTGTTATAATTTTTGTACATAAAGAAGCCCCTTTTCAATGTTTTTGTGGTGATTACATTATATAAAAGGGCTTCTTTTTTTGCATCAAAAAAGCAGAAATTCCAAATGGAATTTCTGCTTTTATCTTGAGTAGGGTTTGTAAATCGAAGATTTACTTATGTCCCAAACTGTTATTTCTTGTTTACATTAAATGATTCAATTATGTTTAATATAAAATTATCACCAACTTCATTACTTTTATTAGATAATTAATACTCTGAAGTTCATTGAGAAACTCATACTATCCACTACGCTCTAAATTTTAATTTATAGTTTTTAACTAAGTACATTATATCCATTTTTAATAGTGCCATATTCAATTATATAATTTTTACATCATTATTATTATAAAATTTCTTTTACCGTCTCTACAATCAAATACATATTCAGTACGCTAAGGATTACTGTTAACAGCCAGGCGATGACATTCACCCATGTTTTATTGACGAACGCTTCTCCCATGATCTTTTTGTTGCTTGTTGCTAACGTTAACGGAATAATGCTGAATGGTAGTGCAAGACTTAAGAATACTTGTGTAAAAATCAGCAAATCTTCAATCTTTGTTGCACTTGAACCATACAACCACAAGCATAGGAAAACAGGAATTACAGCAATCATCCTTGTAATCAGTCGTCTTGCCCACTGCGGTATCTTTATGTTTAGGAACCCTTCCATAACTATCTGACCTGATAATGTTCCTGTAATTGTCGAGTTCTGACCCGAAGCTAACAATGCTATAGCGAATAATGTACTCATCAATGCACCGCCCACTGCACCTGTGAATGTCGATGCCTTTAGCGCATTATATAGATCATAGAATCTGCCGAGTTCTTCCCCGTTGCCATAGAATAACGAAGCCCCAAGTATCAATATAAGACAGTTGATTACAAAAGCAATCGTCAACTGAATATGTGAGTCAATCACTGCATACTTAATAGCCTCTTTCTTCTTAGCAACATTATCACGTATATAGTTCCGAGACTGCACGATAGATGAGTGCAGATAAAGATTATGGGGCATGATGGTTGCACCGATGATTCCAAGAGCAAGATATAGCAGGTTACTGTTTGTAGCGATAGCTGTACTTGGCAGAAATCCTTCCAGCACGTCTCTCCATTCAGGTGAAGAAAAATATACTTCAAACATAAAGATAAATAAGACCGTGAATACTAAAACACCAACAATAGCTTCTATCTTCCTGAAACCCAGCTTGATGATGACAAGTAGCAGCAAGACATCTACAACAGTAATCGTTACTCCGATAACTAGAGGAATGTTGAACAGCAGATTTAAAGCAATTGCACTACCGATGATCTCCGCAATATCTGTCGCCATAATTGCAAGCTCTGTAACAACCCATGCAGCGATGGACACAGGCTTATTGCTCATATGCTTGGTAACCTGAGCGAGGTCCATACCACTAGCAATCCCAAGACGCGCGCACATACTTTGCAAGAGCATCGCTGACAGACTGGATAACAGTATGACAAAGAGTAGCGTATACCCAAACTGTGCACCCCCTGCCATTGATGTGATCCAGTTTCCTGGATCCATATAACCGACGGCTACCAACAGCCCTGGTCCCAAATACATAATCATTTTCTTGACGCCATGTGCCTCACTATCAAAAGACACCTTACCATTTATTTCTTCCAGACTTTTATTCATATTATCATCTCCTTATACAATAATATACCACATCTTTAGTCCAACCTAAAAAATTTTTTAAAATAATAAAATATATTCTTTTACTCTCTGTCGTTACCCCATGCGTAATCTACACAACAATAAAATCCCGCGCTTCAATCGAAACGCGGGGACTGATATTATTCATATAAGTAGTTTTGATTGGCTACAAGCTTAGAGAAGGTACATCATACTTGCATAGTGACTAGGACTCTTCTTCCTAAGAGTAATAACATGTTTTTCATTTACCTATCATTGTGAAGATAACTGTACCGATTCCACCAGTGTTTGGTATTTCAGTTTTCTTATTGATGATTTCTTGTGCTGTTGCATCTGCTAATACTGTAGCTGATGGGTCAGCATGTTTTTAATTAAGGAGTTTATGTACAATTTCTGTAGACTAAATAAAATGTTTCGTTTGTCAAAATAAGCTAGACAACTAAAAAAGCCTTCCGTGCTAAACTCAATATGTATTTCCGACCAAAGAAAACATAAGGAGTTAGTACAGAATGGCCTATAAACATCTTAACACGGATGAACTCACGTTCATAGAATCATATTATCATCAAGATCTTTCGGTAAAAGAAATCGCAAAGAGATTGAAACGATCAAGACAGACAATTTATAGCGTAATAAATGCACTTAAGACAGGTATAACTGCACTGGAATATTACCAGGAGTATAAGCAAAGAAAATCAAATTGTGGCAGACATAGAATAGTACTTCCAGAAAATCAGTCAGCTTATATTCGAGAAAAAGTAGCCGATGGCTGGACACCTGACACCATTATTGGCAGAGGTGAACACCCGATTGATTGTTCTGTAAAAACTCTTTATAGAATGTTTAAGGAAAACGTCTTTGCAGTACAATCTTTACCTATGAAAGGTAAAAGGAAGCCAAATGGTCATTGTGAAAAAAGAGGTAGACAGGCTTTCAAAAGACACATTTCTGAAAGAATAGAAGAGTTTCCTTTCTTCTTTCAAGAATTTGGTCATCTTGAAGGTGACACTATCATTGGCCGTAATCATGGGAGTGCTGTCATAACCTTAGTAGAAAGGATCTCTAAGATGATTATCACTATACGACCTCAAGGTCGCAAGGCAGATGATATTGAAGATGCGCTTCACTCTATGTTTTCAGCTTTACCTGCTCATATATTTAAATCGATTACTTTCGATTGTGGTAAGGAGTTCTCCAACTGGAAAACAATCTGTAACCGACACGATATCTCGATATTCTTTGCTGACCCCGGCACTCCGTCGCAACGTGGATTGAATGAACATTCTAACGGGATACTTAGACGCAGTGGATTAGATAAAGAATTAGACTTTAATTCAGTCACTGATGATCATATCATTAGTGTTGCTCAAAATATTAATCATCGTCCCAGAAAATCGCTGGGCTATAAAACACCATTGGAAGTATTTATGAGTTTCATCGAAGATGAGAAATTGTCTAGCTTATTTTGACAAACGAAATAATATAAATAGAAAGATTATTTAAGTTATAATTCTAAAGTAGATTTTAAGGAATTTAACTTACTACGGTCCACAAAAATCAATTTCGAGGCGTTAAAATCGCTTTCTCAGCATTGAAAATGCTTGAAAATAGCGAACGTATGTTCTATAATTAGGCGAAAGAGGTGGTTTATGATGATTAGCCATAAAGACATTATGGAAAAATATGAATGTGTAATAATTGATAAAATAACATTTGAGATTCTAAAAGATTTATATCATGAACGTAAATTTGGACTAGAGGATCTTCAGACTAAAAAGGAACATATCGTAAATATGCTATGCAATTTTGATATATCAGATGAACAAGTTTTAGCTGAAGCTACGATGGTTCCTGTAGGAACTTTATTTGAATCAGATGGATTTGATAGTTCAGATATATCATACTGTATCGTATATAAAGCAGGTGAATCACTTGAAAGCCCATAATCTAAATCCACTGCATCCAAAAGTCCCGGTTGAGTTAGAGACAGTGACAAATTATAAAGAGATACCAGGAGAATATTTATCCAGGAACATTCCAGAAGGTCGAAAAATGATAAAATGGGCCCCATTTGCAACGATGCCACAACAATTCGAAGACATAAGAAAACAAATTGAACAACAAACTAAAGAATTTATGCCTGATTTATCTCAGGAACAAATAGACGATATCAACAATAAACTAAATCATTACAGTAATAAGCCATCAGCATGTTTTATATATTACTATGAAGATGAAAAAATTCATTTACTTCAGACAGTTATAAATAAATTAGATGAATATAATATGAGGGTAAATGTCTTTCTAGTCGTACAGCAAGAGTTTAAAGATTTAGAAATTAATAAAATAATAGAGATTATATAAATTCGGTTAGTAAGACGAATATCTAAAAATTCGGTTCATAAACCGAATTTTTAAATTTATAAAATCAAAGGATCCTGGTGAAGAAACCCACTTCACCAGGATTTTTATTAAAAAATAATCCATGTGTCATAAGATTGCATAATTTTTAACTGCATATCGTAGCATCAAAAGTTTCACTACCAGCTGAAGATCGAGCTGGTGTCCAACTAATAAAGCAATACAAGGGTAAAGCTACGCCGACAAGTCGCCCTTGTATTGCTTTATTTCTGATGCTGACTTCTATTTGTAAAAATTAAATACGCAATCTTACGGAACACAAAAGATTGTGTTTGAAAAATGGGAAGAATTAAAATGGCAAGTCTAAGCTTATATGAAAAAATTAAATATGAAAAGTGAAAATAGTATACACAAAAGCGTATATATACATTCAGAAGATTACACGGAAGAAGGTTATCCTGTAGTAGAAATTGAAACATATGATGGATTCTTTTTAGATTCAATCAGAACAAAGTCAAAATATATCAAGGTGAGAAATCAAATAATGAAAAAGGTATATAAATACATGAAAAAAATGGAATAGATGAAACCTGGATAACTTTCTATACTAAGTATGGCAGAGAAGATCATTTATTATATGAAGATTTCATGAGAGAAAATCACTTGATAAAATAGTAAATTGACAACATGAGCGAAATAGATGTGTTGATTAAAAAATGACTCAAACAATATACAACACAATAAATATAGACATGCATCATCCAACTTCAAAAGAGGATGATGCATGTCTAAAATAGTTAAAATTGTATGTAACAAACTAATAAATTAATCTTCCACAAAATTGACGTTAAAAATGTATACTCCATTCTCAATGGTAATATCAATATTGAAGCGTGGTTTTATATTAATGCTTTTAACAGTATTGTTTTCTATTTTGAAGTCAACAATACAATTAATTTCATCTAAATTTTTAGATAAAAATACAATTCGTTCATTATCTTTTACTAGTTGCAATGATTCATGATATTTAATTGTTATGTCTTTAAATAATAAATCTTTCATTTGATAGTCTCCTTTATTTACTTAGTACTTTTCCGTTACCGTCTAATGAGGCTACACGCTTTCCATTTTTCTTTAATTTCCATTTTCTACCACCATGGTTAGCTGTGTCTTTATCAACTGTATATTCTTTCTTTTTAGTCTTGAAAAAAGTTCACACTTGATAAATACTAACAAATATTCTATTTGTGTGAAGATTGATTTTTTATGTAATAAACCCGTCTTTTCATTGAAATATTTTATCGATAATATCTTCCATCATCATAAATATAATTTCTAAAGTATCATCGTAGATTTTATACGTATCTCTTAATTTCTTATCGTCTCTTTCTTGATAAATCTTTATATTTCTCATAATAATATCAAGCTGCTCTTCAGATACATTTATTACATATTTTTTATTTTGCTTATACTCTTCGTACATCTGATAGACGTTTGAAGATTGCACTTTATATTTTTTTGCTACAGCGTATCTAGTTGTTCCCGCCTCTATCTCCTTTAACATTAGAATTCTTCTCACAATCTTTATAAGTTGGTCTGCTGAGAAGAACGTGAAAGGTGTTGCTCCTATATAATCTAACAATATATTCTGAATGCGAACTTTTAAAATTCTTTCATTACTCTTTTTATTATACTTAGAATGTTTTCCGAAAATATTCTCTTTATTGTAGTCGATATATTCATAGGCTATACCTTGCTCTATAGCATTCTGAAACTTTAAAACTTCTTTACTTCTATTTTCTTCAAGTAGCTTCTTTCTTTCTATTCTAGCTGTAGGGTGTACAGCTTCTAAAGCGTTATAAAATGTTGGCCTGTTACACCCTGTCTTATCTAGTATACTATTAATTGTTATACTGCCTGATATATACTTGTTCAACTTATCTTTGTTTTCTCTGGTTAAATACTTTTTCATCAGTTCTATATCACTCTGTTTATTTTCAATATAACTTTTCTCACGACCTTTAATTATATTCATCGCTCTATAGAATGTTTGAGTACTCATACCAGTATCGGCCTCAATATCTTGTACATTTACTTCTTTTGAAATATATTGATTAGCCTTCCTATAATCATCTTTCCTCAAATATTCTAACATTCTGTCTATGTCATATATCTTGTTTTCTTTTCTCTTTTTACTGGCATATGGATCTACCTTTTTTAATGCTTGATAGAATGTATTAGGTGGTACATCAATATCTAATAATGTCATTATTTCTTTAGGATCCATCTCGCCGCTTATATATTTATTTAATAAGTTGTCTTCATCTTCTTTAAGATAATCAGCTAACACCTTAGTAACAGTATCTTTATTTTTAGCGTTTTCCTCTATAGCTCCAGGATGCACCTTATTAATCGCTTCAACAAATGAATATCGTGCCACCTTAATATCTTTTAGTATATATTGCATTGTAATATCCCCTGCTATATACTTTTTCAGCACCTCATTATCATTTGCTTTCAAGTATTCTATTGTCTTTTCAATATGGCTTACTCGCTTCTTCTTTACTGGTTTTTTTGAAGCCTTGTTTTGTTTATTTTCTTCTATTGCGCTTGGATGAATAAGTTCTATTGCTTTACGAAAGTAATAGGGTGAAACTCCTGCATCAATTACGATATCTTGTACTGAAATACCACCTGCTATATATTCTTTTAATTTCTTACTATTATCAGCTTCTAAATAGTTTATTACTTTCTCCAATTTATTTTTTTTAGGCTTACTTTCTATCCGTTCTACCTTTTTCTTCTTTTTTTCAGATCTCTCTTCCTTTGCAGTAGGATATATTTCATTTATAGCTAAATAGAATGCATTAGTAGGGAGCTTAGTTATTTCTTCAATTTCTTTCACCGTTATTTTGTTGTCGATATATCTCTTTAGCAAGTCCATATCATTTTCCTGCAATTTAGATATCATTCTATTTTTTTGACTAGGAGATAATCTTTTTCTCTTTTCCATGTTTTCTTTTACTGCTCCTGGATGAATACGCTCTATTGCCTCGAAAAATATATATCTGTTACATTTTAATTTTCCAATTACTTCATTCGTTGATATAGCACCTGAAATATAAGTATTAAATAACTTGAAATTATCATTTTTTAGTTCCTCAATAATTCTATTCAAATTATTTTTCTTTTTATTTTTCCTGTTCTCATACACTGCTTCAGGGTAGATAGATTTGACAACTTCATAGAAAGTGTTGCTTGATACATTACATTGTTCTAATATATCAGTCATCGTTCTTTCTCCTGAAGTATAGCTTTTTAATAATAGCTTGTTATTTTCGGTCAGCATTTTCATTAAACGATCTCTATCATATGTTCTTTTCGATGTCTTTTTTGTTGTTCTAGTCATATATAACACCCTATCTACATAGTAGGTGGCGATATTGTATTATCGCCACCTTACCTTATTCTTATCATGAAAACTTTCTCTTTTTATTACATCTCCATGTTCATCCCACACAGAAGCATTCCAGATCATTGTGTCATCCTGCTGCCGAACAATATTTATAAACCATAATACATCAGATTTTTCGTTAATTTTTGCAATATAATCTTCAAACTTCTTCAGATGCTTTCTGTTTAATGTACTATCAAAATCTATCAGTAGTCTTTCATCATTTTCTGATCCATGAAACCCGACAGGAATTAAATGCGTTTTATCACTCAGCCCTTTCTCCTTGTACTCAATTAGTGGCTTCAATTTAACTCTACGCTTATTAGAGCGTTCATAATAATTCCATGCTGAAACTTTTCTAAAGCGGATTGCTAACTGATGATGTTCTTCAGTATGGATAAAGTAACCATTGTGTGATGCGCTGTGTAGAAGCCTTTCTAACGCACTTTTTTCATCCATGATTTCTTTTATATTCACTATACTTACTCCGATTTCACCACGTTCTAGAAAGTCACTGAGTTCTTCCTGCTTCATTACAGGCATGTCTTTTTCCTGCTTTTTATTATTGCTTAGTTTCGCTCTTCTACTACTCTTCTCTACCTGATGATATTCTTCTTTATCAAAAGCGTATTTATAGGGTGTTAACCATCTTCCGACACGTTCAAATATATTCATGCCTACAGTCCTAGAATATCACTTGTAGATTTTTCTTTGTCAGAGTACCTATGCTTCTCTACGCTTTTATTTTTATCTTTCTGTTTATCTTCAGGTTGAGGTTGTGTATTTGCAGCATCTGATTTTTCGGTTTTAATCAGAGGTACGTCTTTAAAGTATTTAGACATATCCACTTTATATGTACGCTCCTTTTTCTCCTGTCTTTCCTGCGCTTTCTCTAATGCTGTCTTTTTAATTGGATATGATCTTTCAGATACATTATTATCCAATCTTGTCTGTTGTAGATTCATCATTGCACTATACTGTTCAAATGTATCATCTGATATCTCTTCTCCATGCGCTCTAGCAACTATTGCCTTATAGTCTACGAAGACAGGCTTGGCATAATTTTCTCTCCAGTATGTGGTGATATTATCAATTTCTTCATCTGAAATAAAAGCGCCCTGAAAGCGGGTTACATTTGAGCCACTTTTCATCAGACCGTCCCCTTTTCCTAACAATTCATCAGCAGTCATAACATGAGAAGTGTCATCTAAAGCAATAGTACTTTCAAGTCTCGTACTTGTCTGAAACGCAATTTTTAACGGTAAGTTTGCTTTGATTATTCCCGTAATTACCTCAGCACGAGGTGTTTGTGTAGCAAGAATAAGATGTATACCACAAGCTCTCGCTTTTTGACCTAATCGTTTTATCATTTTCTCTACATTCTTAAAATCTTCCAATGTATCTTTAAAGTCTGAGAATTCATCTATTACAATAAACCAGTATTTCATTTTTTCCATTTTTTCATCTTTTAATGCCAACTTATTGTAATCAGAAATTTTTCTTACATTGTTATCTTCTAATTTTTTGTATCGCTCTTCCATCTCCATCACCGCATATTCTAAGGCTGCTTCTGCATCTTCTACATCGGTTATCGGGTTTGTAATCATGTATGGAGAGTCTTTAAACATCTTAAATTCTACTTTCTTCGGATCTATAATCATCAGCTGAACATCATCAGGTGTATTATGTGATAATAAACCAATTAAAATCGTATTTAGTGCTACAGATTTACCTGAACCAGTTGCACCAACTACAAGCATATGTGGTGCATCACTAACTTTTCTTATTACAGGTGAACCATCTTTAACAACACCATACATTGTACTCATGTCATCATTCGGTTTAACATTTTCTAGCATCGAATGAAGCATGGCTCTATAATCAATAGGAATTGCAATGTAGTCAGGCTTATTATCATCGCTTGGAAATGGTACTTCTACATCAACTTTACCAGCATCAGAACTTGCTACAACTCCTCTTATCTTCAACCTATCACTAATGGCTTTAGCAATTTTACTATCGTGCGGTTGATTAGGGTTATATCTATACGAATAGCTGAATACTGCTGTCTTACTTGATATAAACGTCTCTGTTATGTTTGCCTGCAATCCAATTGTAGAAAGTTGATCTGTCACCTGTTCCTGAATACCTTCTGTAAATTCCTTTGCACGTCGTTTTTCTATCTCTACTTTTTCGCTTACGTCATTAATAAGCTCTAAGGGGAAAGTAGTCTTTACTGTCTGACTTTCACTAATCATTGCACCATTACTATTTCTATTTTTGTACCTTTCACGTCTTTTGATTACGCTTCTAGCTTCTTTCAGTTCTTTTTCTTCCGCACCTTCATATACATAGTATCTTCTATTTGCAGTCGTTTTCATCTGATCAAAACTTACTCCGTCCGTGAGATCCGTTAATATATCATGTAGATCTCTAATCTTCGTCAGCACCATTCTATTTATTTCTGTCTTTCTAGGTTTTCTGATTGTTACAGAGTATTTCTTAGTTGGTCTCTGCTGTCCTTTATCAAGCGTTGTGTGAATTTCGACCTGCATTCTTCTTATAGCAAACCTTGCGCCATGTTCCTTTTTCTTTAATTTTCTATCACTTTCATCATAGATATCTCTAATCCCTGCTCCTAGTGAGCTGATAATCTGCCTTTTTAACTTAAACGACTCTCTATCATTTAGAAATGGCTCAATTTCTCCCTTATGATGCCTTAAAACTATTGTGATAATATATAGCACTAAAAGTATCGTAAATACTATCAATGCAGTTTTCAGAATACTAGATATCAACGTCCCACTCTCTAGCGATATAGCACTAGCAATATTCTCACTCCAATTTGATGTATCAGCAAAAATCTTTTCAACAAATGGTAATTTCGACATTGCACCATCATTTTTAGCATTTGTTTCTATAAACCAGTTATGCGCATAGTTAGGCTCAAATAAGAATTCTGCCGCTTTAATGATCCATTTAGATAAAATTGATAATATTAACCCTAATACTAATAGAATGACGGTTATTACTGTTGTAGTCTTTAAAGCAAAGTATATATTTTTAGATATGCCTGCAAACGGATATTTACTTTTCATTTCTGCAACTTCCTTTCCTCTTTATATTTGCTTCTTGTATGTACCATTGACATAATCAATAGTTACATCTGGCTGTGCGTTGAATGTCCATATATCTATATTCAAAGTTCTTCCTTCATCATTTAGCGAATATGCTCTTACTCTCACACCTCTCGGTATCAACTCGTCTTCTTTATATACTGGCTTCACATGATAATATACTTTCAGTGACTTATTATTATATAAACTGTTTCTTACAATGCTTTCTATATATCCCATGCCACCGCTACCTTGACCTCTGTTTGTTCCTACATTTTGCGCTCTAGTTCCTAATATCACATTATGCGCCTTCATGTCTCCGCCTAAAGACCACGCTAATAGATGACTCTTATTATAGATATAACCTCTATAATTCGATAATTGTTCTATACGATTATTTCTTTGTTCCCCATCCCAACTTCTAGTAAAGATATTAAAAGTACCATCTGAAAACTCGCCTGCTATCTTTAAATTACTATCAAATGATGGTCTTTCTTTCACTGCTGAAGAGTTTTTATATACTGCTTCATAATCAATCAGCGAGAAAACCTCTCTAGATCTACCTTTATTATCAAGGTTACTATATTTCACCCAACCTTCTTTACTTCCTTCACTCCTCAATAATTTCATATCCTTTTGATTTATTATAGTCTTACCATCACCGATAAACTTATAGTTTTCAGGATACTTTGATGGTATGTAAGGTTCATTAACCAAACTCTTCTCATCGACATCTAATAACTGATCTTTTTCTACGAAGAGATACTTAATGTCATCTATGAAATTACTATCAAGATTAAATTTATCCAACATTTTACCTGGACTCATTCCATTAAAAAGTATAATAAATACAAATGTTAATATAATCAGAAATGTTATGATTATTTTGTTTAAGAACTCTTTCAAGAAATACACCACCTTTAATTTGAATTATATATATATTTCGTTCTTATTTGTAAATTAAATATAAAAAATAGCATAATTAAATTATGCTATTCTGAATATTCTTCAGGTGTCTGATTTAATTCTAATCTCAAATCAAATAGTGCATGATTATAGATGTAAGAATAGAGTTCATTTGGTATAAACTTATAAAGTGGATTTTCTTCTGTAATTACTTCTCTTTGATGTATGTGTTCTGCAACTCTATGCATCTGATTTCCGGAAACGTTTGGATGTAAAGTGTATTTCAATTTCTCTAGATCTACATCATCAGGGAAACCTTCTTGCTTCGCTTCTCGTTTAATCCATTCTTTTACATCCTCTTTCTCCTCTAGGAATTTCACAAACTCTTCTTCCTCGTAGTAATTATTCAGTCTATAAGATATATATTCGCCATCAGGAAACTTATCCATATATTCTTCTACAGTTGTTTTAATCGTCACTTGCATATCAATATACATAGGTACGTCTATTATATTATCAATATAGAATTTATCGTTTTCTATATTTGCTTTAAACTGTTCTTCGTCCTGGATAATCTCTCTAATTTCTAATATCTGCACTAGGGCTTCAGGATCACCTGATATATCTACTGTATAATCCACTTTTTCTGCTTTAACATCTTTAGGGAAACCATCCCACACAAGATAATCATGAATAATTTCATTATATAGTTCAGGATGCTTTCTCTTATATTCTTCTAAAAGTTCATTTTTTCTTCTTAAAGCGCTTGTAAATCCCCTTTTAAGTAAATCTTTCTGTGTAGTATTAAACTTCATTAAGGTTCACCCTTTCTTAAATTAAACATGAAATCAGGTATATGAGTACTATTTATTTTCTTCTTTTTTCTGCTTTTTTAACTTTTTTTCATAGTCTATGTAAAATTGATAAAGTGCCATTACAGACCTGAATTGCATATATTCTACCTTAGATTTACCCGTTCTTAAACGATGTAACGTTGCGATAGCTATCTGTGTTTCCTTATTAATCCTGTACGAAGAAATCGACTCATCATCTAATAGCTGATTAACCTTTTTTAGTATCTTCTTTGTCTCATCCATTTAATCACTTCCTATCTGCTCTGAATTAATTATATTTAGTTAATTATTTTATATTAATTATATCATGAAAATATAAAATCTAGGAAAAATAATGTTACGTTTTACATAATTAAAAGGCATATAGTATGAACTATATGCCCCACACACAGCAATTCCAAGATAAGGAAGTGCAGATAACATTAATTTGTCTCACTGAAAAGGAAAGAACAGTAAGACAAAATCAACACTATGCCTAAATTAATAGGCTATATAAATAGTATCACATACTATATATATATTACTAGCATATAATATAGTATTAATATCATTTTATATACTTTTATTATATTAATTCTGATATAATCATCAACTTAGTATCAGTATTTTCTATCAACTGGAAGAATATAGTGAATATGCTAGGATAGAAAACATCTCGGTCTATGATAATGAGATACTCTACTTCACCTCTTATTATCTCATCTACTATTGCCTTGAATAGACTGGTTTCATAGAACTTACCTTTTTCATATATCACTTCATCTACCTTTACTTTCTCTTTCCTACAGTATCTATCAATTAAGATAAGCTGTTTTTCTTCCTCATACCTGATGTGATCTTTTATGTATACAATATTTCTTTTTTTAGGGATTGTGCTGGTACTTCTCAGATACTCTTTGAGCTGTTCTTCCGTGTAAAGACGCCAGCCATTTTCGTCTCTGTAGTTTGGTTTGAGCTTTCCTTTTTTATCCCAAATTCTAAGAGTCTGCGGA
The DNA here is from genome assembly GCA_019357535.2 of Macrococcus sp. 19Msa1099. Lineage (NCBI taxonomy): Bacteria > Bacillati > Bacillota > Bacilli > Caryophanales > Staphylococcaceae > Macrococcus > Macrococcus psychrotolerans. The sequence goes on along the minus strand of CP079956.2, from coordinate 109,211 downwards.
GTTTTTCCTATCAGCTCCGCAAACTCTGTTATCTTGTATAATTCCATATAAACATCCCCTATAAAGCTCTGTTATAGACTTTGAATTCTTTGATATCATATCTTCCTTTATCATATTCAGATACTTTAAATATAAGTCGCTCCGTCACCCTGTCATCATAACGTCGGTTCTGATTTATTATTTCTGCAATTTCTCCTTGCTTTGATGTGTTATAAATCTGTACCTTATGCACACTTTCAGGACTTCTTCCTGTTCCAACATCCATACCTGATATGTCTACATACTTACTTCTTTCTAGGTTAGGATACTTTTCACGTATCTCTTTCATATTTTTAGAGTACATTTCCCAACTGTTCCAGTCAAAATATAAATGATTGAAATCTTCTGATGTTACTGAGACGTCATGATTGCCTACCAGGTTATCGTTTTCTATCTGTTTTTCAGTTATCTTTTTATTTTCACTTATAATTTTTTCTCTTTTCTCTTGCTTTGCTGTTAAGTCCTTGCTCAAATCTTCTGCTTCATTCATCTTATTATATAGAATAACCGATGAAATAATAAGCGATGTTATCAAGAAAAGAATTAATAAGTCTAATTTTCGTCGTCTTTCTTCTATAAAACTATCTTTCTTCGCCATACAATCCACCTCCAATCATTTTATTATCATTGTCTAATTGAAAAGAGATAAGTGTATATAATTCATTACTCACTTCTCCATCATGTTTTACAGATATATTCATCATCACTTCTTTGCCTTGCTCATTATATTGTCCTGAAAAGTTACTGATTTTATATTCAAAGGGTTCATAGTACTTAATATGTTCTTTTTCACTAGTCTTTTCATTAATGATCACTGGATTTGAGTTTGAGACGAACACCCCTCTTAATACGTCATAAGCTGAACCATTTCCACTTGTATCATCTTGATACTGTCCTAAGAGAAAATCATCAATCTTTCCTTTTACCACTTTCTCTAGCTCTTCTACTTCATTAGGAGTCATTGATTTGTTAAAACTTTTTGCTTTTGGAACCTTAATTTCACTAATTCTTTTCTCATCGTTTTCTATCTGTTTAGAAGATGTATAGTTGAAGAACAAAGTAACTAAGAGACCGATACCTAGCAGCATTATTAATATGTATCTTATAGCATCTTTCATGTTCTTTCTCCTTTCTGCATTCTTATTTTTTTAACCCGCTGAAGAATTTAATATTACCATCTGTTCCATTTACCACTGTATAGTATAAAGTACGAGAAGGTGCTGCTTTTGGAGGTACATTGTAATTAGCCATAATCCATTTTCCATCTGGCATTACTCCAACGACTACACCCGTATGCCCAAACTCTTCTGTTCCTGCATTTGCTTGTGGTTTATTAGATGAAAATCCATATCCTACTGTCGGTTTATCTGTTATCTTCGCCCCTTTTTCTTTATAGGCTTTCCATATCACATTACCATTACCATTCTGAGGCGGCTCTTTGCCCCATAATTGGTACATATAAGCCCATGTCAACTCGGTACATTGCCCTGTATTTCCGTATTGCGGGAAGTTATTACCTGACTTCTTAAGGTATTTTTCATCAAATCGAGGTAACTTAATGTACTTCTTATATTTTTCTGGCAAGTCCTTGTACTCGTAATTCTGAGAGATTGCTTGTCCGTTCTCTCCATTAACTTTAGTACTAATACCTATTTTACCTGTAGACTTTATTGCATCATCCATTCCTGCACAGAGTTTTTCTACTACTTTTTCCCCTGTATCACTTGTCGCCGAATTAGCTGAGACTTTACCACTTTTGCCCTGTTTTATTTTTTCTATCTTATCAGGTTCTTTTGCCCCATCCATTCCGTTCTCTTTCATATAGGCAAGTACATCCTTTGCTACTTGACCTCTATCTGCTATAACAGTTTGCTTACTATCAGCAGAACGTTCCCATTGATTATGAAAGTTTACAGCTTCTTCTATCGGATCATCACCTGAATTCAATGCAAGATCCTTTAGTATGTCAACATACATGCCATCTGCTTTTACCATATAATCCAGCTGTGCTTTAGGATCCCACCAATCTTTATCCATAGATTTCGCATGGTCTACAAGTGCATGATGCCTCTCAAAGCTCCACTGCCCCCAACCGATCCCTAACTCTCCTGAAGTAGCTTCTTTTGCCGACTTCTCCCCAGATCGCATGGGTTCGTTTGATGTCGGATCTAGTTGTGCTTCCTTTATCCAGTTCGCTACTATGCCCGCAATAAATTCAGTTGAAAATCCATATTCTCCATGAAGATAATCATAGATATCTTTAATGACTTCAGCATTAGGTATATTAGCTGAAGCATCACCCTTTTTTACTCCTGCTTTCTTTTCGTCACCTTTATCTACAGAACTATTACCATCGAAGCATCCATGCTGTGCTTCAAAGATAAGGTTTCCTGCTTTAGCTGTATTATTCATCTTAACTACATTTTGAGTATCAACCATCGGCAAAGTTACATTCAGAATAGAAAGACACGCTAATATTTTTATAGGTTTTATCAACGTTTTACTTTTTTCTTCTCTCAAAAGCCATCACTACCTTATAATTTATTAATAATTATGCTATAATAATACCATAGAATTTATAGTTTTAGAAAGGGATGAAGAATAAATGACACAAAATATTATTCAGGGTGTAGATGATGCTTTAAAAGATTTTTACGAACAAAAGGAACATTCTAAAACAGAAGCGATTCAGGATAACTTAACTGATGAGCCTGTCAAAGAAAAGACATCACAAAATGAGACACCACTCTTTAAAAGTAAGAAAAGCTTCTCAGATTTAGAAGTTTATTTTAAAGACTCTATAGAATATCTAAATGAGGTATTTACTAGATTAGGTGATGGTAGATTAAGTGACAACCTTTCATCTGAAGACAGAGAAGAGCTTATTAAGATGTTAGAGGAATATAAAGAGTCTATGGTACAAAAAGTTCAGGATGCTACAATACAGCTTTCTAATGACATAATCTCAGTCAAAAAGAATACTATCACCTCTAATGTTGATACTTCTCAGATTTTAAGTCTGAAGTATGGCTCAAGCGATTTTAAGCCCCCATACACCATTGATAACAATATATTTACTGATCCTGAGTAATATAATTTAAAAAAATTATATCTTACAAAAATAACTGCATACGACGGCTTTACAGAACCATAAAAACGCGATTTACGGGACCATGTAAATCGTGTTTTTTATGGATCGGCTACACTTAACTAGACAACTTTTATAAGGAAGGTTAGTCTTAAATTAAGAAAGTAGGCGATTCTTTTTATGGAAAAAAAGAGAAGGACTTTAAGTCCTGAATTCAAACTTCAAATGGTTCAATTGTTCAAAAATGGAAAATCTCGTAAAGATATTATTCAAGAGTATACTTTAACACCATCAGCACTAGACAAATGGATTAAAGACTATGATAAAACTGGCTCATTTAAGCATCAAGATAATCTCAGTGAAGATGAAAAAGAATTAAAAAGGTTACGTAAAGAAAATAAGCAGTTAAGGATGGAAACAGATATTTTAAAGCAAGCAGCGCTGATAATGGGACGAAAATAAAAGTTATTAGGCAGAATAGCCATCAATATTCGGTATCAGCCATGTGTAAAGCTCTTAAAATATGCCGTAGTACTTATTACTATGAAGTAAATGTCGTGAGAAAAGCAGAAAAAGAAGCACAAGAACATATACTGACAGAAAGCATTATCAGTATATTTAATAAGAGTAGAAAATGTTATGGGTCTAGGAAGATTAGAGAAGTGTTAAAAACCAAAGGTTTAGTTGTTTCAAGAAGAAAAATCATTAAGATTATGAAGGTTAATGGGCTCATTTCATTATATAACAAAGCCCGATATAAACATAAAAAGCAAAATTACAATGAACAATTGATAGATAATAGACTTAATCGAAAATTCAATAGAAAACATGCGATGGAAGTTATTGTAAGTGATTTAACTTATGTAAAAGTAGCGAATAAATGGCATTATATATGCTTATTTGTTGATCTGTTTAATCGAGAGATTATTGGCGTAAGTACCGGTAGACATAAAAATGCAGACCTTGTACTAAGGGCATTATCTAGCATTAAAGGCAATTTACATCGTGTATCTATGTTTCATACAGATAGAGGAAAAGAATTTGATAATGCGTGCATCGAAGATGCTTTAACGACGTTTGGTATACAGCGATCTTTAAGTATAAAAGGATGTCCTTATGATTATGCGATAGCAGAATCAACGTTTAAAGCTGTCAAAACAGAATTTATATATCCGAATTGCTTCAGAACATTAGATGAACTTAATTTACAACTATCTGATTATATCAATTGGTTTAACCATCATAGAATTCATGGTTCACTGAACTATCAAACGCCAGTCAGTTATAAGTTAAGTACCACATAAAAATTGTCCAGTATACTGTTGACATACCAAATTATCTTACTGATAATTAGTACTCTTTAATTTAATGTCTACATAAGTGTAATTTGTTTCTATTATAGCAAATATACAGAATGAACGGAACCTTTTATAGAAAAAATTTATGATTATTATTTTACTTATATTACTGTTAATCTATGATATGAAAGATATTAAATATGAATAGTAATACCTTCTTCTTTTAAAGTTGGGATAATATTTTTAGAAATATATATTGATTGAGGATCTTCAATATAAAACGCGAAGTATGCTAATTTTAAATATTCTCTAAATATTTTATCATTATTTAATTTTTTATAACATAAATATAAAAAATAATATATTTTGCCCATCATAAAAATATGGGTATTTTTTTTGTTTAAATATACTAAATTTTCTAAAATATCTATACAGTCGTAAATGTTATCTAAGTAAAAATGACAATATGCTAAATTATATTTAACTTTCATTTCAATATTTATATCTGAAATTTCTTTGAAATAAGAGTTATTAATACACTTATTTAAAATTTCTTTTGCTTTATACCACTCTTTATTTAATATATATACCAATGCTAATGAATTTAGAACATTAAAATCAAAAAATGAATTTATTTTAGTATGAGGACATATGTTTTTTAATATTGTTTTTGATTTATCAATTTCCCCTATATTAAAATAATATACAGCACACATCCAAGGATGTAGTTTTGTGGTAAAAAAGTAACTGTTCTTTTTAGTAGGAGATGAATTTATTAAATATTCTAAGCTCTCGAAATCATTATAATAAATAGCTTCTTTTGCTATGTCAAACTGATTTAGTTCATTTAAATACATTTTTGTAGAAATTAAATTTATATTTTCAATTTTAAGTTTTTCACACCATTTTGTAAAAATATCTAAAGAAACATTTAATTCCCCTTTTTCAAATCTGTATAGCGTAGATGGACTGCACACATTTTTACAAAGCTTACTTCTAGTAATATTTTGTTCTTTTCTTTTTGCCTCAATTACCTCATATAGCATTTCACACCTCATATTTCACAATTTTATGCACATTTGCACAATTAATTTTTGCAATAATTATAATATACAAAATATTATATTAAAAGGAGTTTGATTTTGATTATGTTAAAAAGAAGAAAGTATGTAATTATTCTGTTGATGTATACAATTTTATTATCTAGCGAACCAATAATTGGTAATCATTTGTGGTAAGGGAAATTTTGGTTATGAAAATTAGACAAGCAAATATTGATGATTTAGAAACAGTTAGTATTTTATTTAATAAATATAGAATATTTTATGAAAAAGAGAGTGATTTAAAGGGTGCAAAGAATTTCATAAAAAATAGAATTGAAAATGAAGAATCTATTATTTTTATTGCTGAGTATGGAGAGGTAATAGCGGGTTTTGTTCAAATATATCCAACATTTTCATCTGTTTCTATGAAAAAATCTTATATTTTAAATGATCTTTTTGTTGATGAAAAATTTAGAAGAAATAATTTAGGAGAAAGTTTAATAAATGAAGTTTTTAAATATGCAGTTTCAAAAGATGCAAAATATGTAACATTAGAAACTTCAATAGGTAATATCAATGCACAAAAGTTGTATGAAAAAATGAATATGAAAATTGATAATAGTGTTTTTCACTATATTAAGAAATCATAGTAAAAACCTAAGCCTATTAATAATACTTATATTACTAATTTGATATGTAGGGGGAACTATAATGGACAAAGTTTGTATCTTCTGTGGATCTAATAGTGGGAATAACAACTTATATCAAAAAGCTGTTTTAGATTTGATAGAAATAATCAAAAAAGAAAGAATGGAGATTATTTATGGTGGTGGAAAAGTTGGATTAATGGGATTAGTCGCTACCGAAGCTATTAAATCAAAAGTCTATATTACTGGTATAATGCCAGAGTTTTTAATAGATAGAGAGATTGCACATAATCAAATTGATAAATTAATTAAAGTAAGAGATATGAGTGAAAGAATAAATATGATGGCGGATTTATCTAATGGGTTTCTAATACTACCTGGTGGATTTGGTACATTTGAAGAACTATTTGAAGTCTTATCATGGAGTCAAATGGGTTTACATGAAAAACCTATAGGCGTGTTGAATATCAATGGTTTTTTTAATCCTATAATTGATCTAATTAATAATACGGTTAATTCAGGATTTGCTCCAGAAAAAAATAAAGAACTAATAATAATAGATTCTTCCGTTGAAAATCTATTAAATAAAATGAAAAACTTCAAACATGAGTTACCTAACAAATATATGAATTGAGGAGATATATTGGAATTAAGATTTATAGAAATTAATAATCTAGTTTTACATGAATACACTGAAAAAATTAGATTTCAGAAATTAATAACTAAAATTGAAGAAGAAGGTGTTCAAAAAAGTCCAATTATCGTAACAAAAATTGATAATTATTACTTGGTGCTTGATGGAGCTCACAGGTACACATGCCTAAAAGCACTTAAATATAAGTATATTTTATGCCAAATTATAAATAGTGAAGAATATTATATAGATACGTGGCAACATACTATTTCAAAGGATGATTATGCTAATCATATACAAATACTATTAAAAAATGAGCGATTTAGTAAGTTGGATAGTGAGAAGGATAAAGATATACTACAAATTAACACTATGAATGATGAAAATACTCCCGAACCTCTGGAAAGTTATATTCAATTTGTAGATTGCTTAAATAAATGTAATTCTTTTAAGAGAGTACATAAAAACGAATATAGTAAGGATAGTGTAAAAGTAATTTATCCTGAAGTTGATGAGGAACTAATTAAGCTTTTAGTAAATAAAAACAGAAGAATACCAGCAGGAATTAGTAAAGTCAATCTTAAATGTGGAAGGATACTTGGTGTAAGTATACCTTTGCAAATATTAAATGAGAATACTTTTCATGATATATATATCGATAAAATAATGAATAATATAAGAAAATATGAAGAAACTATTTATTTATATGAAGGGATGATTTTATAAATGAAATTAAATGATGGGCGAGTAGTTTATATAAATGGTGAGCAAATAAAAAATGTATTATCGATAGATATTCTTAATAAAACATACGGTTATATTGAAAAGTATTATGAATTACAAGAAACTAATTCTAATCATACGTATGAAGAAAACAATATTAAAAAGTCTGTTACTTTTTTAAAACCAAAAACGATAGAAGATTTAAGAAGAAAAAGAGAAGTTTATTATGACATTGCTAAAGAATCATTTGGAATGTTAGGTAGAACTCCAGATTTCTTGAATCCAGGAATTATGAGCTTATCAGAGCACTCTTCATTTTTAGGTAAAAATAAGTATACAGACTTTTCTTTAAATGCAAAAAAATATTACGAATACATAAGTGAAAATGATTTGTTTGTCTCCCATGCCTCTATTAATGTACAGATGGATAGAAGCAAGAGTTTAGGTGAATTAAATCATGATTACGCAGCTGTAAAAATTATTGAAACTGACGAACAGGGGATAACAGTGAAGGGATCAAAAATGATTGTAACTCTATCGCCATTAGCAGATGAATTGTTGATTTTCAATATGCCTGGACTTAAAGAAGGAGATGAATCATTTGCAGTTGCATTTGCTATCCCAGTAAATACACCAGGTATTAAAATTATATCAAGAAAAATGATTAATAAAGAAGGATACAATGAGTTTGATTATCCACTGTCTAATTCTCTAGAAGAACTGGATGCATATGTAATTTTTGAAAATGTAAAAGTTCTATGGGAAAGAGTTTTTGTATATAAAAATATTGATACCTCAAATCATTTCTTTGATAGCTCTAAGATAAGACATCATACAGGACATCAAGATATTACTAGAGGACTTGTGAAACTTGAGTTTATTACTGGTGTAGCAATTGAATTAGCTGAAAAACTAGGGCTAAGTAACTTTATTAATATTCAAGAAAAGTTAGGATATCTAACAAGTTCTATTGAATTAATTAAAGCAGGTATTTCTAGATGTGAAGAAGAGGCAAATTTTACTGCTGAAGGAATCCTTACACCTGAAATAAAAACAATACAAGCGATTAGATATAATTTACCTTTTATTTATAAAAATGCAGTAGATTTAATTCAAGAATTATCAGCAGGTTCAATGTTGTCTGTACCAACTGAAGCAGATTTATTAAATGAAAATAAATCAATACTAGAGCAAAGTCTTTCTTCCGATTTATGTGATGCAAATTATCGAATAAAATTACTAAATTTAGCATGGGACTTAACGGGAGAAGCGTTTGGTCAAAGACAAAAAGTTTATGAGTATTATCACGCGGGAGATCCAATGAGGATAGGAGCTATGCACTATTTGACTTATCCTAAAAATGATTTAACAGAGAGAGTGAGTGGGTTACTTGATAGATTATAACTGTGCATGTCTTGTAGATATTAAAGATGACAAAATATTATTAGTAAGGGTAAGAAAAAATGAGAAATTTTATCTTCCGGGTGGGAAGATTGAAAAAGGGGAAGATGTTAAATCAGCATTAATAAGAGAATTAAATGAAGAACTGGATATCAACATTCATGAGAATGACTTAGTATACTTATACGATATTGTTGGTAATGCATACCCTGATACTAATAAACAAGTTAAATTAAATTGTTTTAAAACAACTGCTGTATTAAATCATATCTCAGCAAATGAAGAAATAACAGAAATAAAATATATTAGTTTATATGATTTTACTAAAATGGCACCAGCTGTAATTGAATTAATAAACCAAAAAATTAAGGAGACATGAATTGTATAATAGAACAGAAATAGAAAAAATTTTAAATGAAGAAAATGCTGATGTATTTATTGCTACAACAAAAGAAAACTTTAAATATTTAACTGGCTTTTTTCCGGTTTGTAAACAATTAAGACCATATAATAGTGAAGTTTTCGCTGTGATACATAAAAATAACTTGGATGAAATACATATCATACATTCATTAGGCGAAATAGATCAAGTATTAGATGCTTATTCAAATATAGGTATAGTACATACCTATGGGAAGTTTTATAGAGAAAGAAGAGAACATTGTCTTCTAACGAAAGACGAATTAAAATTACTTCAATATTCAAACCCTAAAACCAATTATGATACATCATATCTTGCTTTAATAGAATTATTAAAAAAATTATCTGTATCAAACATAGTATTGGATGAAGAAGGATTAAACAATTCTCAATATACAAAATTAAGTGATTATTTATCAAATTATAATGTATTAAAAGGTTCCTACTTAATAAAAAAGGTAAGAAGTATTAAAACAAATAAAGAGATAGAATTGCTAAGAAAGTCAGCTAACATACTAGAAAAGTCTATTATGCATATTAAGGATCTAATTTATTCAGAACAGGTTGATGAAAAGGCTATTGTTCAAGAATTTAATACCCAAGTTTCCAAGCAAGGAGCATTACCTGTACTTCCTATGATAAAGGTCGGCAGAGAATCAGTAGGTGGGCAGAGAAAACCTAATAATACTAAACTGACTGATGAAAGTTTTATTTGGTTCGATTGCGATATTGTATATGAAGGTTATTGGGCAGATGTAGCAAGAATTGTTGTTAAAAACCCTAATTATTATAAACATAAAGATTACTTTAATATCTTAAGAAATGCTCAAAGATCTGCTATAGAAAGAATTAAACCGGGGATGCACGCCTACGAAGTATATGATTTAGTGATGAATGAAGTTAAGAATAATGGAATCCCTCATTATAAGAGGAATCATGTTGGTCATGGTATAGGTTTAGAACCTTATGAATTACCTGTTCTTTCAGAAAATAATATTGAATTAATAGAAGATGGGATGGTTTTATGTATTGAAACTCCCTATTATGAGTATGGAATCGGTGCAATTCATATTGAAGATTTAGTCTTAATTAAAAATGACGGTAATATTGTATTAAATGAAACAGATGGTCATTTAATATAGTAGTGATGGGAGGATACAATGAATAATCATATGTCTAATTTGATAGGTAATACCCCTACTTTAGTTTTAAAAGGAGGGATAATACCTGAAGGAAAAGAGCTAATACTAAAATTAGAATATTTTAATCCTAATTTTAGTATTAAAGATAGGACAGCTTGGGGACTATTAAAATACTCAAAAGAGTCTGGGATTTTAAAAAATGAGGATATAATTATTGAGTCTACTTCAGGTAATTTAGGTAAATCGATAGCAATGTTTGGTGCTATAGAAGGTATTAAAACAAAATTAGTAATCGACCCCAAATTGGATCAATCTGTTATTAATTTATATAAAGCATATGGTGCTGAAGTAGTGTTAGTTAATGATAAAGATGAATCAGGTAACTATCAAAGAACTAGAATTGAAAAAGTAAAGTCAATTATTAAAGAAGACGAAGCTAATTCTTATTTTTGGTTAAATCAATATGAAAATAATTTTAACCAAAAATATCATTATGAACATACTTCTTTAGAGTTCTTACAAGAAGAATTTGAATTTTTAACTTCTGCAGTTAGTACTGGTGGGCATTTAACTGGTATAGCCCAAAAAGTAAAAGAATCTTCTCCTCTTAAGATGATTATAGGTGCAGATGTACTAGGTTCTTGTATATTTGAGCAAAATAAACAATCATATCTAGTTAATGGTGCAGGATTAGCATGGAAGAGTAGTAATATAAATTTTGACTATATTGACAATTATACTATCGTATCAGATGAGTTAGCAATATCACTTTGTAGATATTTCGCTAAAGAATATGGTGTTCTTGTAGGAGGATCATCAGGTTTATCAATTGCAGCAGCTATTAAAGTATTAAGAAGTTCAGATAAAAATCGAGGAATCGCAATTGTCCCTGATACAGGTATTAATTACCTTAATCAGATTTATGACGATAATTGGATTAAAGATAAAAATGTACGAATTTCATCCTCAGAAAAAGATTTAATTAATTTAATTGATAAATTAGAATTAAAGGAGTGTCCCGATGAATAGCTTTTCAGAATATATAGTAAACAATGAAATAATAAAATTTGGAGATTTTACATTAAAATCTGGAAGAAAAAGTCCTTATTTTTTCAATTTTGGTTCGTTTCATAATGGTATGAGATTGTGGGATTTAGGTGAGTTTTATGCTGACTATATTTATGAAAATAAAATAGAATTTGATGTTATATTTGGATCAGCTTATAAAGGGATTCCAATAGCTCTAGCCACTACTTTTGTTTTAAACAAAAAATATAAAATGAATATAGACTATGTATTTAATAGGAAAGAAGAAAAAAGTTATGGAGATAACGGTAAATTTATAGGTGCTGAAATAAAGAGTAGAAAAGTATTAGCATTAGATGACGTTTTGACCTCTGGTAAAACAGTATTGGAAACAATTGAAATGATTAGAGAAGCTAACGGAGAATTAGTTGGTTATTTAGTGGCATTAGACAGACAGGAGAATGGAATTGATTCCAATATTTTAGCAAGTCATTTTATTAGCCAAAAATATAATTTGAATATTTATAGTATATCAAGCATTAGAGATGTAATAGACAGTTTAAAAAATGTAAATAGAACTTCTGAGTGTAAAAGATTAGAAGAGTATCTAGCTAGGAACAATTAAGTATGTATAGATTTATAAAAAAAATATTATTTTTGATAGACTCTGAAAATGTACATAATAAGACAATAAATATATTAAAATTGATTCAATCATCCATTATTTTCAGAAAAATATTTAGAAAAACATTTTTTGTGAATTCTCCACTATTAGAAAATAATATACACGGTATAAACTTTAAAAATCCTATTGGACTTGCCGCTGGATTTGATAAATCATGTGAAGTTGCATATATTCTTCAGAGTTTAGGGTTCGGTCATATAGAAATTGGGGGAGTCACACCCCTTCCACAAGAAGGAAACCAGAAACCAAGATTATTTAGATTAAAAGAAGATAAAGCTATCATTAATAGGATGGGATTTAATAATAGTGGTATGTATAAAACTAGATTAAATTACAAAAAATTCAATTATGAAATTCCAGTGGGAGTAAATGTAGGTATAAATAAAAATACTAATGATAGAATAAATGATTTTATAAAAGTGATAGAATATTTTTCTAATGATACTCCATATTTTACTATTAATATTAGCTCGCCCAATACAAAGGGATTACAAGATTTTCATCAATTAGATATGTTAGAAAGTTTAATTAAAAAAATTAATGAATTAAAATCCACTCAAAATATAGAATTACCAATATTTATTAAAATAACAAGTGATATATCTTATGAGTTATTGGATGAAATTTTACCTCTTATTTCAGAGCATTTTGAAGGGATAATAGTAGCTAATACTACTCAAAATAGAGATGGACTTTTTTCTAAATATTCTGTTGAACATGGTGGATTAAGTGGTAAACCCTTGTATGATAGAAATTTAAAAATGATCAAACATATATATCGAAAAGTAGGTAGAAATTTAACTATAATTGGAACTGGAGGTATCTCTAATGCCGATGAAGTAGTTAAAATGATTGAAGCTGGAGCTTCAATCATTCAAATATACACAGCTCTTATATATGATGGACCATCTATAGTAAAGAAAATTAATCTTAAATTGATAGATTATATGAATGAAAATAATATTTCTAACATAAGTGAAATGATTGGTAGTCAAACATAGTAATATATAATCGATATCTCCACGCTCATATAAAGATCAGAAATTAAGAATATGCATTATGATAATAACCCTATAAAGTTTTTTAAATACTAACTTTATAGGGTTATTATCAATGTTTTTCAGCGAGTAAATAATTTAATCTATATAGTAATTTATTTACTTGTTAATTAAAATGTGAAATTTTTATTTCGTCGATTGTAAAATTAAGCTAGACAACTAAAAAAGCCTTCTGTGCTAAACTCAATATGTATTTCCGACCAAAGAAAACATAAGGAGTTAGTACAGAATGGCCTATAAACATCTTAACACGGATGAACTCACGTTCATAGAATCATATTATCATCAAGATCTTTCGGTAAAAGAAATCGCAAAGAGATTGAAACGATCAAGACAGACAATTTATAACGTAATAAATGCACTTAAGACAGGTATAACTGCACTGGAATATTACCAAGAGTATAAGCAAAGAAAATCAAATTGTGGCAGACATAGAATAGTACTTCCAGAAAATCAGTCAGCTTATATTCGAGAAAAAGTAGCCGATGGCTGGACACCTGACACCATTATTGGCAGAGGTGAACACCCGATTGATTGTTCTGTAAAAACTCTTTATAGAATGTTTAAGGAAAACGTCTTTTCGGTACAATCTTTACCTATGAAAGGTAAAAGGAAGCCAAATGGTCATTGTGAAAAAAGAGGTAGACAGTCTTTCAAAAGACACATTTCTGAAAGAATAGAAGAGTTTCCTTTCTTCTTTCAAGAATTTGGTCATCTTGAAGGTGACACTATCATTGGCCGTAATCATGGGAGTGCTGTCATAACCTTAGTAGAAAGAATCTCTAAGATGATTATCACTGTACGACCTCAAGGTCGCAAGGCAGATGATAGTGAAGATGCTCTTCACTCTATGTTTTCAGCTTTACCTGCTCATATATTTAAATCGATTACTTTCGATTGTGGTAAGGAGTTCTCCAACTGGAAAACAATCTGTAAACGACACGATATCTCGATATTCTTTGCTGACCCCGGCACTCCGTCGCAACGTGGATTGAATGAACATTCTAACGGGATACTTAGACGCAGTGGATTAGATAAAGAATTAGACTTTAATTCAGTCACTGATGATCATATCATTAGTGTTGCTCAAAATATTAATCATCGTCCCAGAAAATCGCTGGGCTATAAAACACCATTGGAAGTATTTATGAGTTTCATCGAAGATGAGGAATTGTCTAGCTTATTTTGACAAACGAAAATATTAAAAAGAATCCGATTAAATTTAAAAATGAATAATGATGTTACCTTAACAAGTTCCGTTATCTTTATAAACGTTTTATTAATTCCGTTTCTTATTATGTCACTTTGTAATCGGTTTGGGAATAGTTTGAAATATCTCACAGTGTTATTTCATTTGGATTATTTTTCTTTGTTGATTTATATATTTTTAAAGCTTACATGACTGGAAAAATTAAATAGCATAACTTACATTGTGTTACTCGTAATAAATCATAAATAATGATTGAAATATACATTTAAAGATGTATTGAATTTATATATTTTGTTGTTGAGTAAGTAGTTACATTTACTGTGTTTTTATGATACTAGCAAAGCGTCGTTTTCATAAATATAATTTACTCCATATTAAGAGTTATTTTTTGTATATAGTGCTAATTTTCAGTTGAAAAAATTTAAATACACTAAAAGTATCCAAGTAACAAAATGTCCTTTTTGAAATAGGTTAAAGAAATCGTGTAACAAAACGACCTTTATTAACTATTGTTTTTTATTTTAAAAGCTATTTATATATGAATTCTTTAATGAAATATATATAAAATCCCCTTTTTTATCTTTTAATATATTTTTAAAACCTTTTAAAATCTTTTAGATGTCTCTAATCCTTACTCTCGCAATAGGTATAGAGTTAATCAAAGGACAATTTGTTACTTTTTAAAGGACGTTTTGTAACATATAAAAGGACGTTTTGTAACACTTAGAAGGTCATTTTGTAGCATTTAAAAGGTCGTTTTGTTACAAAAAAAGGACTAATTGTTACATTAGACTTTAAATAGTTTTTGTAAGGACGTTATGTTAGAATAGCCCTTAAGAGGTGAAAAGTATGTCTAAACAAGAAAGAAGCTATGTAACTAAATATCAAAATGAAATGAACTTAGTACCTTTAAAAAACTTCAACGCTGTAGAAATAGACTTATTCTTTGCTATATGTACGAAGCTTAAAGACGAAGGTGTACAAACAGTAAAGTATGACTTTACAACTCTTAAATCCTTAAGTAATTATTCAAGCAGATCTAGAGAAAGATTTATTAATGATTTAGAACGTATTTACGATAAAATGCTAAATCTTACATATACTAAGCGTAGTGGCAGGAGTTTTGAAAAGTTTGTTCTATTCACACATTATAAGTTAGATGATGAAGAGAATACTTTAGAAATATCGATTAATCCCAAACTTGAGCATATATTAAATAATCTTACAGGTAATTTTACTAGATTTGAGCTGCAAGAACTAACAAATATTCAATCAGGTTACTCAAAAAATGTATTTAGATTACTAAAGCAATATCGACGTACAGGCTTCTTTAAAATTGATATAGAAGATTTTAGAGAAAGATTAGATATTCCTAAGTCTTACCAAATGTCCGATATAGATAAACGTGTACTTAAGATAGTTCAAAAAGATTTACAAGGTGTATTTACTGGATTGAAAATCAATAAGATAAAAAGAGGCAGAAAAATCTCACACTTAGAGTTTACTTTTCAAAAAGAAGAGATATATGAAGCACCAAAAAAGTTTAGTACTAATAAGATAAAATCTATAGAAATGACACCTCAGTGGTTATTAGAAGAAGAGATAGCAGAAAAAAAGAAGCCAACAAATAATTCCAAAAAAGAAATGACACCTGAAGAGTTGGAAGAATACAGGAAAGAGACCTTGCAAATAATTATGAATCGTGACTATTTGCAAAACTAGAGTGATTTAGACTAAAAATATTTACCGATAAGATCTGTTGTACAAAAAAGTACACGTCTTGGATTTGAACAAATTGTTGAATTTTCTTAGAAGTTATACGCTATTGTTGTTTGAAGATTAGACCAGATTGGAAGAAATACGGAAGATTTAATTTTTATCGACGATGTATTAAATGACAGATGGGTGTTTCCATAGTATTCAGGAGAATATCGCGATGGGTTGATTAAGTTCTAATAGTCAGCTTATCATTCATTCCTTTGTGGTTTTCTCAGAATTTGAGGATGACTTAATCCTAGAAAAATTGGCGGTAGAGAGAGTGTCTGTCAGAGTAAGAGGATGTCTCGGCAAAGAATCTAAGTAATGTAACGATAGTGATATTAAATTCCTCAAGACACCAGTAGATAACGGAATATCTCTCAAACCTAGCGAAAAGAAGTGGAATATATCTAAATCTAGCATCTATCATAGTAGTCATTGCAAAACAATGATAAATAATATGACAATTCAGATAATGGTATAGAATATTTCTTAATCATATTTGATTTCTAACACTGAAAACTAATATAAATATTTATTTCGACATATTTTTCATTAATGGAATCATTTTTTCATTATTCTAAAATAAATACCGATAATCATATCTTTTTTTTCAAATTTGATATATTATTTATTAAAGGAGGTATGAAAATGAAAAAATCTGACGTTTTAGATTTAATTAAATATCATATAGAAAATAACGATGCTTCATTTAGAACTACAGCTTATAAAATAGCTGAGGAATTTGATAAAACAGGTGATATACAACTTGCAGAATTTATATTATCACAACTTTCTGGTTTTGATTTTCTTTCTCCCCAGGAAGTTAAAACTCTATCAAAAACTAGTAATTCTAAAGAACATACTAATGAAGTAAAAAAACAAATAGATAATAACGAATCTCTTCTATTACCACAATCCATAACAAATGATATTAATGGAATAATTAACAGTATAAAGCATAACAGAGGACTAAATTCTTTTCTTTTTTATGGTGCACCGGGTACAGGAAAAACCCAATCAGTGTTTCAAATTTCTAGAATTTTAAATATAAAAATTAAGATTATTAATTTTAGCTCTATTATTGACAGTAAACTTGGACAAACTTCAAAAAATTTAAATGAGACATTTGAAGAATTAAATTCATTATTTGAACCAACTATTGTTCTTTTTGATGAAATTGATGCTTTAGCTATGAATCGTATGGATATGAACGATTTAAGAGAAATGGGAAGAGTTACAACTACACTAATGAACGGCTTGGATAGTGTAAATGATAATATTTACATTTTTGCAACTACAAACTTGTATAATCATTTAGATAGTGCTTTAACGAGAAGATTTGAGGTGAAAGTTGATTTTAACAGGTATACAAGAAATGATTTAAATGATATTGCTACTTCTCTCTATGAAAAATATTTTGAAAAAACAGCTGATCAAAGTAAAGAAGTAATTTTATTTAATAAAATTATAAATTTATATGAAAAAATTCCATATCCTGCTGATTTAAAAAATTTAATAAAAGTTGCATTTGCTTTTTCATCTAAAAATGATGCATATAGTCATCTTAAAATTTTATACACAAATATATTAGAAGATATAGGTGGCAAATCATTATCGGAAATTAAAAAACAAGGGTTCACATATAGTGACTTAGAAAAAATTACAGGTATTTCTATCAGTACATTATCAAGAGAGGTTAAAAAACATGAATGAATTACTAGGTTTAAGAGGAAGCATCCAATCTCAACCTTACACACCAGGACAATCTAGAAGTCGAAATGTAAATAAGAATCAGTATTTTAATCTCAGCAAATTTAAAGTACTGATTGATCAACTTAAAGATATTTTATTATATTGGGAATCACAAGATAGAATTTTTGAAAATATTTTTATAACAATTAAATATGTAGATCTTATATCAAAATCAAGAAGGTCAAGAATAATATTAGCTGAAAATAATAAAAGTTCTACGCATCAGACTGTAGTTGGAGTGAAGTTTTCAGATGATTTAAATAAAAAGCATGAAATAACTCATTATGTACCTATAGAATATTTAAGAAGCAGCATCAAAAAATTAGAAGAGGCATATAAAACATTTACTACCTATATTAATGAAGAGATAGTCAATAAGGAAGTCATAAATAATATTATTAATCAAGTTTATGACATTGATTATACTGAATCTTCGGTAAAAAGAACATCCTTTTCAGAAATATTAGTTGATATAGCTAATATCGAATGTTTCTATGTAGAAGATAAACGCATTGAAAATATAGAAAGCCACATAATATCCTTTTATCAAACTGAATATGAGATTAACAAGTTACTTAAGGATTTAGATATTCAATATAATCAATATAGAGTTTTAGATACCAATACAGCTTGGGTAACGCCTAATGCATTAGAGAAAATATTAAATGTAACCCCTTATATCATTTCCATGGCTGTTACAGACTTAAGCAACTTCGACACTTATAGTGATAACGAAATAAAATCTTTTTCTCCAATTAGTATTCCTTCTCCTAGTAATGAACCGACAATTGGTGTAATCGACACTCATTTTGATAAATCTGTTTATTTTTCTGATTGGGTTGAATATCGAAATATGATTGACCCTAATATAATGTTAGAATCCAAAGACTATAATCACGGTACTGCAGTAAGTTCTATTATTGTAGATGGTCCTTCATTTAATAGCGCTTTAGACGATGGATGTGGTAGATTTAAGGTTCGTCACTTCGGGGTAACAAGTGGAGAGAAATTTAGTGCTTTTACCCTAGCTAATATGATCAAGAGCATAGTTATAGAGAATAAAGATATTAAAGTCTGGAATCTATCTCTTGGCTCAGATAAAGAAATAAATAAAAACTATATTTCTCCTATTGCTGCTATTTTAGATGAACTTCAATCAAATTTAGATGTCATATTTGTCGTAGCAGGTACAAATGATGCGGGTAATACAAATAGTAAATTAATAGGGTCGCCAGCAGACTCATTGAATTCAATAGTAGTAAACTCTGTATCCAAAGAAGGAAAAATAGTTGATTATAGTAGACACGGTCCGGTTTTATCTTTCTTTAATAAACCTGATATTAGTTATTATGGCGGAACAAGAGGAGATGAAATAATTGTCTGTAAACCATTAGGTGAAGATCGAGTTACAGGAACTTCTTTTGCAGCGCCATGGATTGCGAGAAAAATAAGTTATCTAGTTGATATCTTAAAGCTTCCCAGAGAGGTAGCAAAAGCACTAATTATTGACTCTGCAGTCCCTTGGGAAACCAATGATAAAGATATAAATACAGTGGGATATGGGATTGTACCTATAAAAATTGAAGAAGTTGTTAAAGGTAAGAATGATGAGATTAAATTCTATATTTATGATCGAGTAAGGGACTTTTATAATTATTCCTATAATATTCCTGTGCCTTTAGATATCAAGACGAATTGTCATCCTTACTATTCAAAGATAACTCTTACTTATTTTCCTCGCTGTTCTAGAAATCAAGGTGTAGATTATTCAAATACTGAACTAAATATTAAGTTTGGTCGATTGGATCATAAATCAAAGATAAATAGTTTTAATAAGGATAAACAATACGAAGTTGGGGCATATACTACAGAAGAAGATGCTAGAAGTGAATTTCGAAAATGGGATAATACCAAAGTGTTAAAAGAGAAAATTACAACCAACCATAAAGGACCACAAAAGATTTCAAATGGTAGTTGGGGATTTCGTATTTCTGCAACAGATAGGTTGAATAACAATAATGCATTAAATTTGAACTACGGGCTTGTAATTACATTAAAAGAACGTAATGGAAAAAATAGAATAAATAAATTTATTAATGATTGTCGGGCACGGCAATGGATTGTCGCTCCTATTACTATTGAAAATCAGTTAGAGATTCAAAACTTAGCAAACCAAGAAATAGAATTTGATATATAAATTTCTATACATGATAATTAAATAAAAATAAAGATGCTATAAAATATAACTTGATATAGCATCTTTATTTTAGTTTCGTCGATTGTAAAATTAAGCTAGACAACTAAAAAAGCCTTCTGTGCTAAACTCAATATGTATTTCCGACCAAAGAAAACATAAGGAGTTAGTACAGAATGGCCTATAAACATCTTAACACGGATGAACTCACGTTCATAGAATCATATTATCATCAAGATCTTTCGGTAAAAGAAATCGCAAAGAGATTGAAACGATCAAGACAGACAATTTATAACGTAATAAATGCACTTAAGACAGGTATAACTGCACTGGAATATTACCAGGAGTATAAGCAAAGAAAATCAAATTGTGGCAGACATAGAATAGTACTTCCAGAAAATCAGTCAGCTTATATTCGAGAAAAAGTAGCCGATGGCTGGACACCTGACACCATTATTGGCAGAGGTGAACACCCGATTGATTGTTCTGTAAAAACTCTTTATAGAATGTTTAAGGAAAAGGTCTTTTCGGTACAATCTTCACCTATGAAAGGTAAAAGGAAGCCAAATGGTCATTGTAAAAAAAGAGGTAGACAGGCTTTCAAAAGACACATTTCTGAAAGAATAGAAGAGTTTCCTTTCTTCTTTCAAGAATTTGGTCATCTTGAAGGTGACACTATCATTGGCCGTAATCATGGGAGTGCTGTCATAACCTTAGTAGAAAGGATCTCTAAGATGATTATCACTATAAGACCTCAAGGTCGCAAGGCAGATGATATTGAAGATGCGCTTCACTCTATGTTTTCAGCTTTACCTGCTCATATATTTAAATCGATTACTTTCGATTGTGGTAAGGAGTTCTCCAACTGGAAAACAATCTGTAACCGACACGATATCACGATATTCTTTGCTGACCCCGGCACTCCGTCGCAACGTGGATTGAATGAACATTCTAACGGGATACTTAGACGCAGTGGATTAGATAAAGAAGTAGACTTTAATTCAGTCACTGATGATCATATCATTAGTGTTGCTCAAAATATTAATCATCGTCCTAGAAAATCGCTGGGCTATAAAACACCATTGGAAGTATTTATGAGTTTCATCGAAGATGAGGAATTGTCTAGCTTATTTTGACAAACGAAAAAATATAATTCCTAAAATAGTTTTCAAATATTTATATTCAGTTTTTTTCAATAGGATATTTATATAAGGATTTTAGAATTTCGTTTGCCATATCAATATTTACAGGAAATTTAATTTTTCTTAATTCTAAGAAAGACAATTTTTATTTACAATTTCTATACTATAAAATCCGCTAAAATATAGTTTGATGTTAAATCTGATGGTCTTCTTATTTGATATTGAAGCGGTTGATCTGCTGCTGTAATTATATCTGCTAAATCTTTAGGTAGTTTTTGTCTAATAAGTCTCTGATACTTTTCAAATTCATCTCTTGTCATAGTACCTAATATCGTATAGTCAAACTGACTTTCAAAGTTCTTAAAGAGGATGTCTTTAGTATTAAACATATCTGAATAGTATATCAATTCATCTTCTTTTCCTTTAATAGGATTACCTGTAGACATCTCATCAAAAAGATAAGCCATTCTTATTCCCGCATCCATAAGTACTTCAATTCTATTCTTCACAATATCTAAGGTTTCTATCGTTAATTTATTTACCCCATGTAACATGATCACATCACCTTCTTGCGCAAGCTGAGTAATGTAATCAAACGTATTTAAGAATTGAGCTTCCATTATCTCAGGATTACCTCTTAAGCCTGATAAGTCGTAATAATACTGTAGAACATCTTTATCAATTCTTAATGGCAAGTTAGTTGTAGTATTAAACAAGTGCGGATAACTGTCTAATGCATTCTTTAATGTTAGATATAGGTCTTTAGCATTATTTATCTCGGTTTCTGTACCACTCAACCTTATTTTCTCCAGGTTTTCTTTTAACCATGTGAGGAAGTCTCCTGATGTCGGTACTGTCTCAGGTTTCTCTACCCCAATTATCCTAGCTCTTAAAGGGTTGTCGTTTACTTTATCATCCCATAGCTTGTTTGAATAATAGAATTGATTTAATAAATCTTCTAACATCAGCAGTGAATTTCTCGAAAGTTGTCTTTGAGTGATATAGTAGAATATCTGTGCTATTTTTCTTTTGTGCGTATTGTATATCTCAATTGCATTCTTTTTATCTCCAAACATTTCTATAGGGTTTAATCCTCCTCTACTTAGATCCACTCTCTTCATTACCGACTCCATCTCAGGAAGGCAGCTAAAAGTGAAATCTTCGTTATTTTTTCCCTCGTTAGAATAGTATCTGAAGCTATTCATCACCATATGGAACACTCTATGACCATTCATCATAGTATGGTTCGCTATCTTCTGCCCCCACATAGAACTTGCTGATAACTTTCTGTCATACTGATATATAAAAGAGTCACTAGAAGCGGATACAAGAATACGTTTACTAAATGAACCGTCTAAATCCATTAGTGCATTACCATTCGATAAAGATACAGTTAGCTCTCCCACAGAGACGCCATTTTCATCATCTAAACCTTTTCGTACTGAATGATCAAATCCCGCAAAATCAGATGACATCGTACAGTAATCGTATACAGATTTTCTCGGAGCTTTTAACAGTCTTTTAAACAATGTCTTTTGATCTCCTGCTACCGACATCAAATCTATACCTGCCATATCATCTGCATAGTTTCTTTTAAGTACTCTTAATTGCTCTGCAACGTCGTCAGGGTTATCTGATACTAATAGCATGAGTATTTGGAAGTCTATCCCTAACTCCTCCTTAGTATCTTTCTTTGTGTACATTTCTAAGTCATTAGCATGTAATACACGTAGTTCAATTTCACCTGAGCTTGCACCCTTTGGATCATTATGACTATCTAAGGTCTTAATGGTTCCACTGACCTTTTTATTAAATATTTTTTGCTGCTCTTTTTTCGACATCGGTTTACTCGCTACAAATAGATATGCTTTTACACTAGGTACAGAGATCTGTGGAATTAAATCCACAAACCATCCGTACTGCTTATTTCTATTCATCCCAAATTTATTAACTACTGATACAACTGTTCCATATCTTTTACCGCTTTTAATTATACTAGGCGTGTAATCATAACCCGTTACAGGAACTAGATATGATTTATCATTTCTTGTTGTTTTCTTGTTATACTTTCCAACAAACTTCAGACTTTCTATCAGTTTCATATTTTGCACCATCCTTATCCTCGTGTGTGATTTATTTAAGGAAGAATATATCTCTTAAAATTTCCTCTGCTTCATCTTTTTCTACTTCTATCACGCTATAGTAATATCCTTCAGCTTCATATCTATAAAGATGTTCTAAAGCTAAGTTAAGTCCTTTCTTTTTTTTATCAATAAGTAACTTATACTGAATAACTGTAGATTTTTTTCCGTTAATACGCGTTGCTAGTAGATTTTCTTCTTGTTCCAACATTTTTAAAATTGCAGGATTCTTATTAATTCTTTTCAGATGCTGTACACGTTTAATTTGCTTTTCCGCATTCTGTTTCTGCGAAGATGTTATCTCAATTTCTGTAGTAGTTCTTTCTCTTGTATTATGATAACGAATTGCTCTGCGTTCCTGATCTCTTATTTCAGATGGAAAAGCTACAAGAGAAGTAGAGCCATCAATCTTTAACATTTTACCTAAACTACCATCTTCAAAGATAATTGTTCCATCATCCTCAATTGTTCTAACAATACTCGCTCTATCACGTTGTTGTTTTCCTTTTAGAACAAGTCTTCTTTCCTTCATCTGCCTATCCAGTGATTTACCGATTGATAAGAAAGATCCATAAGAGGGATTTATAAAAGAATATTGTGCTAACAACAACAGTAACCCAATCGATAGCAAAGTCATTGGTAACCATAGAAATCTTAATCTAAGTCCATCTGTTGTCAGCAGTAAAGATACACCTACAAATATTAAGAAGATAATTAGTATAGCTGTTATTATCCTTCTAATTGTTATCGCTAGAAAGATACCCATTTTCCTTAGAAATTCAATCGGGTAGATGATATCATTCGTTCCTTGCCTTAGATTAGCCTTGATGCCATAGTTTTTTCCAATTCTAATCTCTTCTTCTCTCTCGTTCACTTCATCCATTGAAATCACCTGCTACTAAAATCATATCAAAATGTATATTTTAGAAAGTTTCCTTATTCAACGTGGATATTATCATTTGATAATAAGTTCAAGTCCACTCCAAAGGCGTTAATTCCGGTATAGCCTACCGTATTTGTTCCTCACATTTTAGATGCATACTTATCTTTTAGTAGTTTTCCTTTCTTAATATTTTATTATGTAAGTACGACATAATCTTCTGCTTTCACTAAATTTAAACTTGCGTTCCAATCTCTATCTATTTCGTTCCCACAATTCTCACAATAAAATGTTCTTTTGTTTAAAGGCATTTTCTGTCTATGCTTACAACAACTACACAACTGACTGCTTGGATAGAATCGGTCGACCTGTCTTAATTCGATGTCATGTTGTTTTGATTTATGTTTCAACCATTCTACAACATATCCTAATCCTGTTTGTTGTAATGCGTTTGATAGTCGTCTGTTTTTCATCATACCTTTAATGTTAAGATTTTCTATTGTGATGTATCGTGGATTGGCTTTAATGATTGTGCTTATAAGTTTTCGTTTCATATCTGTTTTAATATTAGATATTCTTTGATATAAACGATTAATTTTAAGTAACTGTTTATACCTGTTATTTGAGCCTTTTTGCTTTCTTGAGAGTTTTCGTTGTTGCCTTTTTAAAGATTTGTTTAACTTAATAAGTTGTTTATTGCGATAAAGACTCATTAATTTTTCGCCATTCGATGAATATACTGTTTCCTTTAGCCCTAAATCTAGTCCAATCGGTTCTGATTTTTGATTACGCACATTAACAGTAAAAGGCTCATCTACAAGCACTGATACGAAATAATGACTTCCTTTTCTGCTAATTGTTGCCGATTTAATGTTACTTTTAGGAATATAGCCGAACTCTTTTAACTGAATCCATTTTAACTTCGGTAAAAATATTCGATGTCTTTCAACTTTGATTGTACCAATGAGATAAAAAGCACCATTCAATGATTTCTTTTTATGCTTTGGATAACTCGAGTGACCTTTAAAAAACTTACGGTAACTATCTTCTGCATTCATAATAGTTTGTTTGACTGCCTTACTCGGGACATTTTTAATCCACTGTTTTTCTTTGGAATGTCTATTATTCACCCACTTGCTGAAATCATAACCACTCATAAATGATAGATTTCTTTTATATCTGTTCTGATTCTTTGTTATAAATAGATTGTAGACATATCGTGTTACACCAATTGTTTGATTGATTAATTCAATCTGTGCTTTGTTCGGTTTGATTTCTGTTTTATAGGCTCTCATAATCTATCATCCTGTATCTTTTATATTTACGTAATCCATAGACACGACAGCTAAATACGTGAATAATTGCGAATAAATCTATCTTTATAGGTAATATAAATCGTATCTATTTCATTATTCATTACACCATCAATTAATTTGTTCCACTTTTTGCGTTTGTAATTTAGTTCACTACCGATATCGGATATGATTTCATCCAACACTAAATTTTTACCGTTTACATGGTTTTGTATAAATTCAATTTGATTATCTATATCGTCACTTTGATTTCTGTTTGATACGCGACAGTATGCAACGTTTTTTGATTGCTTTTTTCTGAGACACCTAGATACTCATTTAATTGCTCCGTTTTTAGGATTGCGATAAGCAACTAGTACCCCATCGTTATCCTATGATTGTAATGTTTTTACAAATACATTAGGTTTTTTAGCCATTTCTTTCGGTTTTAAAATTATAGTATGTCAACCTTTCGCAATACATATATATACATATTTACATATTTACATATTATTATACTTTATAATATTTTTTAGCAAACAGTTGATTACTCTTTTCAGACTTATTTCTTTTCCTTATCTTTTGCTTTTTCAGCTTTTGCTTTTTCTATAGAACGTGCTTCTTCTAAGGACTTTGCTTCTTCCGCTTGTGCATCTTCTAATTCCTTTTGCTGACGTTGTTCTTCAATTGATTTAGCTTCATCTATCTGTTTTTGCTGCTTTTCTATCTTATGTTCTAACGCTTTAACTTCTTCAGCACTATTTGCTTCATCTCCACCACCGATAATAAATGCACTTCCAAGCAAACTTGCACCGATAAGCGTGGCTCCGACTAAGTTATATAACTTTCTGTCAATTGTATCTAGCTTTTCAGAGAAAGTAAGTTTTTCACCTTTATTTTTCTTATTTTCAATTGTTTTTGCTCTAATATTGTTCTGAGGGTTCTGAGAAAAATCCTTCATAGATTCGAGTTGCAGGACTCTGAGTTTATTAAGCTCTTCTCTGAGTTCATCCGCTGCTTTTTTGTGATACTCTTTATCATCAATTAGCATTTTTCTCTCTTCACTCGCACTCACTAACTGATTGTCTTTTCTCATCTTCTCTTGTTCCATATCCATAAGTGCCTTGTTTTTGTTATAAATTTCATTCTCTAAAGTACTGATCTTATCTCTCAATTGGCTATAGTCTGATGTTCTTTCTTTTACCTTTGCATTTATAGTATCATCAGCAAGCTTTTCAGACTCAATTCTCTTTTTCTCAACTTCTTGAATTCTATCAATTAAAGTGGCCACTTCTTTCTGCATTTTTTCTTTTGTTTCTGTCATGCTAACTGTCATCAATTCTTTAAAATTGCTGATTGCGTTTGTAAGTACAGGGTTGAAGTCTTTAATGATATCCTGGATCAGAATATTATTTCTTCTTTCTGTTTCCATGTAGATATCTTCTTCTAATATTGCAAGCTGTACTTCTCTGCTTTCTTCAGCAGCTGCACTAATACCCTCAATATATTTATCTAACTCTTCCTTTATTTTGGGGCGATTGATTTTTTCAAATTCCTCTTCAGCTTTCTTAGTCTGACTTGCTACATAATTTCTCTTATTGATATTAAACTGCTCATTGAGAAGGTCTTCTTTACTCTTTCTATGGTCTTCCAAAGAAGCAATTACCTCTTCATAATCTTTCGCCACTTGTTTATAGATATGCGAAAATTCTCCATCATCTTTCTTATAATCAGACAGTCGTATATTTGAACCGTATCTCTTAATCAATTCGCTCTCTACTGTACGATAGATCGTATCAATTATATCTTTTCGTTGCTGCTGTAATACTGCTTGCTCATGATTTATTTTCTTTTCGATGCTATTCTGTGTGATGAGATATAGGTCTTTATAACCTTTGTAATCAATATCTGAAAAAATATTTGCTACATCAATATCCAATAGATTTGGTCTAGGGATTTGACTATCAATATATTCATAGAGTTCTTTTCTGAAATTCGCTAATTGTAACGCTCTTTCCTCTTCTTTTGATAATTGCTCTTGTTCCTGATCTACATAGATATAATCTTCTTCTGAATTCTCACCAATGTTATTTGTCGGTTGTTCATCTTTTACATCCGACTTATTGTCTCCCTCTTTTTCAATTTCTTTCTGAATATCATCAGCCATTCCATCATTTTCAGGACTAATCGTTTGTTCTAATCTCTTTGCATCTTCGCTCTCTTTTTCTTCCTCTTCCTGAGCTTGCATCTCTAATTTCTCTTCTACTCGCTTCTTAAGATAAATACTTAATTTATCATGTTCTTCTTCCACTTCATCAAACGTCAGACCTCTATTCAATTCCTTATTATTAAGGTCATTTGTTATAGACTGATCAATAAGTAGTAACTTTTCATCTTTCATTAACCTTAAACCAAAGTCTAAATTGTCTTTATCTCTCTCATCTATAGCTGTTAGGCTTTCTAAATTTATAATTGCTACTACCTCTTTATCAGAGTAATCATCCTTTTCTGATAAATAATTAATATCTGTAGACACATAGTAGTTCTTCTTTGATATATCTCTACCATATTTTTTTGAGAATGTACCCCAATATCTATTCTGTTTCTTTTCTGATACATCTTCTAAATACTCATCGCTCAATGTAAAGAGTACAGCGATATAAACATCTGATCCATCCGCCATTTTAACTGATTTTAAGTTTAATTCATTAACTTTCGCCATAATTATCATCCTTTTCTTTTATTCTCGAAAAATGCATGTGTGTGATACATCTTATTTAACTTAATCAAATCTTCTTTCTTCCAGGATTTCTTTATATTACATCTATATTTATATATCTTAGATTTAGATATGCCTGTTTCATATGATATGCGATTACCGAATATAGGGCTATTCAATACAATTTCAGCATTTCTTTGCATAACATCTAAATCTTCCTCATAATCACACATTGCAGTCACCCACCTATTTTTTACCATAAAAATAACCTTTTATATATAATAAAAGAGCGTATAGTACGCTCAGTTATTATTGATTTAAGAATGGTAGGATGAAACCAAACTCACTGTTAAAATCATTACCAGTGTTTTGTGCAATCCCCCAGATCATAACGAATAATATAATTCCAATTGCGAAAATTACTAGCGTAAGCGCTAAAAAGAGTAAACCCTCAGAGATATTTTTGTCTGAGAAAGCAGCTTGCGCTTTAATACCTGTCTTTGCTCCAAAGAACAGTCCTGCGATACCAATTACCGCTGAAAGTAGAAGTTTCATGCTCGGAGACAATGCTTGCAATGTTTCTGTTAATGTATCCATATAAACATCCTCTCTTTTTGTTATTTTAAATTAATTATTTATAATTAATTAACTTAAGATAATTATATCATATATTTTAACTTTTAAAAAGCTTTATATATAGCTTTCTTAAAGCATTTATAATACTACCTTCTTCTACTTCTGCTACACTTCTAAAATCATCTTTAATTTTATTCTTTACTTTTCTGTTTAAGGTTTTTATCTTCGACTTTTTCTTTTCCATGATAATTCCTCCTCATATTTATTAAGTGAAATTATAGTCCAGAGCTAATCTTCTTTGTACCTTTCGGTGCTTCTACTATTACCATTTTCGCTTCATTTTGGTCATTAGCAACCGTTGAAATTCCTATATACTTTTTATTCCCAACTTCTGTTAGAGGCAACATTTCTGTAAAGTTATACCCTATATCACTATTGTATACAATCCTAAGTTTCGGTTCGTAATAGTTCGATGTATTATTATGCCAAGTTCTTGGTTTAACATTCATGAATATAGCTTTTTTTCCATGCTCTTCTCTTTCCTCATATACCAATTTTCTATCTTCAGGTAACGTGTATTCCTTAGTTAGTGGTATAAATTCATGTGTTTCTTTACCCCACTCTTCATTTTTTTTGTTAGTTCTATCTGTACCTTTTTTATGTGTTTCGTTCATATATTTTACATCTCTTTCAAGCAGAGCTTTATCAAACATTTTCCCCATATCAGCTGCTTGTTTATTGCTACCCATTTTATTAATATCCTCTAATAGTAATGAATTAACTTCCTCAAATCCCGTATTGAATACTTGCATTTCTTTTCCTTTGGATACAATTATCGCGTCAACTTTCGTTTTTTCGTCTAACGTCTGAGATCCATCTGTATTACGAACTAAAAAAGCAACATTACCTTTTTTATGAAGATAATTCTTTAGGTTTAATGTTCCATCCGCTTCTACTATCTGATTACTTTCCTTTTTAGCATCCTTCTTCTTTTCCTCTTTTTCTCCACTACAAGCAGAAACAATCAGAATAAAAATCAATAAGATCGGCAATATCTTTTTCATCTTAAACATCCTCTCAAATTTAGAATTTATATAATGCTATATACCTTTCATCCTCATTTTATATTTTTATGAGGATGAAAGGTATAGATAACATCATATTTTTTATTCTTCAGGTCTATTTCTTCTCTCTCTGAACTCTCTTACCCTTTTATCTATTCTTGCCTGTCTTTCTGCCTGCTCTTTTGCCCTACGCTGTCTAAATCTTTCTCTCTCGCTGTATTTTAGTTTCAACGCCTGTCTTTCTTCAGGTGTGAGTCTTAATGCGCCACCCTTAGGTACGCCATTCGTTTTTGGTTTGACTGCTTTATTTTTACTTGCAGTAGTGTTCTGAAGTATATTCTTACTTTCTGCTGTAGATTTCGATTTACTTAAATCAGTAGCAGCTTTAGAGTTGCCATCAGTATTCACTTTAGATGTCGTAGGATTGTTACTTCTAGATGCCTGATTTATCTCTGAAGCCTTATCACTTCTTTTTATATCACTACTGTTTAAGCTCTGATTACTTTTTCCTGCATTTGGGTGATTACTGTATAACTGTTCAGCTCCTGCATTAAAAGAATTGTCGAGCTGTTCTTTTTTCTGTTTCATTTCATCCGTGACTTTCCCGTCTCTTTCTGCCTGTTGATATTCTGTCTTAAACGCTTGTACTTTTTGGTTTGAAACGCTTCCTTTATCATCTACAAACTCTGTACCTTGTAATGCTGTTCGTCCGCTTGGTGTGTTATATGCCACGCTTTCACCATTACTAGAAGAAGATAGATTATTCTTAAATTCATCTGCATTTGAAGATCCTTTTAAGTTATTGTATTCTGTATTACTAAAATTATTCTTTCTGTCTTCTAGACTTACATTTTTTGCACCTAGTGAGGGATTTCCGCTTCTATAAGTAGTATAACTACTCTCCATCTCTTTCTGCTGTTTCTTTTTCTGTCCTTCTTGATGCCCCTCTTTTATATTTTTTTTCAATCCTGAAGCGGAAAGTTTTGCTCGTGTCTCAGGTGTCTTCATACCTTTATAGCCGCCTTTAGCTGCTCCTACTGCTCCGCCTGCCGCTGCTCCGACTACACCACCAGTGACAAATCCTTTAGCCGCTTCTTTCGCTCCTGTCATCACGACACCTTTAGAACCGCCTTTAAGTCTTCGTCTTGCGTTTTGAGACGAATTAGCGGCCGCTTTTCCAAGTTCTCTAGTATTCTGTCTGCCCTTGTACTTAGCACCACGCATACCCTGTTTAAATCCGTCACCAATATTCTGTCCTGACATCATATCTACTCTGTCAGCAAATCCAATCGCCATCTCACTTGGTATTCCGATAATCGCTTTGGCGGGAGATATTTTTTTCGTACCTACTTTACCACCCCAACCTACCTTGTAGCATAAATAAAGTGTGGCAATACCACCAATCATTTCTAAAATGCTAGAAGGTAAGAAGTTCTGAGTTACAAGGTTTATCGCCCCTGTCAGTACTGTTATAAAATTTACGAATAGACTTGGTAACAGCATCGCAATCAGTGAAGATACAAGAAACGATATAGATATAAAGAGCAATGCGACTGCCTGGTTGAAATCACCGAACATAATCGCCTTAAATAAGCTCTTGAAGAACCTTCCTGCTGTTTCAAATAAGTTCACAGTCAGTAGTGCGATGATACAGCCTATCCCTAATATTGCATACCCTAGAGATTTAGCAGTCAGTGATAATCCAGAAGCGAAGATACCTAACGAGCCTTCTCCAGGCATCGTATGTGTCTTCCATTCTGTCTTTACAGTTGAAAGGTTCTTCATATTTCCCTGCATCCCTGTTGGTGCTAGATTGTATGCATAGAAATGAGTACCGCTTTTATCAAATGACGACTGAAGCATCAGAGCGACAGACTGCGTAGAAAAAGTGTTCTCCTCAAATACTCCGATTTTTTCTTTTGGTTTAAACTGTGGATTTTTAACGTCTCTTAATTTATCATTTACATTCTGTGTCCCCGACCACATCGCATATTCTATGTCCTTGTAACTTGCGTTAGGATAATGCGTCAAAAAATTAGTGTGAGCGGGCAGATCGTTATCACCGTTAGGTAAAGTCCCTCTCTGAATATCACCGAAGTAAGTATTCACATTGAAATTCTCATTCATAGACCAGTTCTGCACCAAATCAAATCCAATCTTCTTCCCTAGACCTTCTCCATAGAGTGTCTGATAGGTCTGTCTGTTGATGTCTGCAATCATCTGTCTTGATGAGATTGGACTGAATGTATTATCTATATACTCTTTTGAAGCATTAGAGTTAGGAAAAGCAGGGTTATATAGCCCTGAAGGTGATAAGTTCTGTGATGCTGCCCATCCTCTGACATCTAATATATATTGTGATGCAAGATTGCTATTTACAGAGGTTTCTTCATTCATCGCCTTTATACCTTTAGCTGCCTCACTGTAGATCAGCATGATAATTGGGATCATCGCAAACATCGTGAATATCTGTATACCAAACTTCTGTAATGTCTTCCATACCCCTGTAAAATCTTTATCTGATAGATATTTCATTAGTTTAAATCCGAAGAATGCCACTACAAATATCAGACCAAACTCTGTAATTACAGTAAAGAAAGTATCGTCTAGACCTATCTCATAGAGTATCGTCTGAATACCTTTAGCGATAGGATTTTCTAATGCGATATTCTTATCATCTCCAAACCCTAATATCTTGAACGGATTTATCTCTATCATACCGTTCACCAATAGTGAAAGAAGAGAATTGATCATATAGTATACAGCTAGAGATGTAACAATGATAAA
This sequence comes from Macrococcus sp. 19Msa1099, assembly GCA_019357535.2. Lineage (NCBI taxonomy): Bacteria > Bacillati > Bacillota > Bacilli > Caryophanales > Staphylococcaceae > Macrococcus > Macrococcus psychrotolerans. The sequence continues at coordinate 76,489 of CP079956.2, read as the reverse complement.
TCCTGCTATCATCTTTAGTACAAAGGAAATTCCATTAGATGTAGTACTCGCTATTCGATTACCTGAAACAGTATCAATATAATTATAGTGTGAATAAGTCCCTAAAAAGGATGCTAACTGTGTACCTGTTATATCTTTATCGTCTCCTTTTTTTCCGCTTAATTCATTCGATAGGCTATACATTTTCTTGTAAGGGATATCTAGCGTCACACCCCCATCTCCAATTATTCCTGAGATGGCACCATCAAAGGCTTTTTCCAGTGCATTTTTATCATTCTTACTTTCCTTTTCTCCTTTTTCTTTGTTTGCTGACGTCATAATGAATTGTGCATACATCGTCCACATTGAGGTATCAGCAACTCCCTCTGACTTCGCACTTTCATCCTGATTTAATCGTTCCTGTAGTAAATCTGCATTCTCTGAGTTGTCATCTTTATTTTTTGCATCTTTCTCTATTTTTTCTGTAACACCCTCATCTAGTGATGGAAGCGTTCTTACTGCTTCTGCGCCTGTCTTATTAGCATGAACTATCGCAGGTGTTATCATCATGAATGTAAGCATCATACATAACAGTAATATTACTTTCTTCTGCATCAGATCACCTTCCGTTATAATTTTATAGTTAGATTATACCACTTTTCGTCCTATTTTTATTTATTTTACAATAATTATTTATTAATAATTATCTGAATAGAAATATCAGTATGGCTCTTGTAGCATTTTTCTTACTCTTTCTCGTTCTTTCTCTAATTCATCCTCATCATATTTCTTTTGTTTTATCGGCTCTGAAGCGGCTCTTTTCTCAGCTTCTATCTGATCCAGTAGCCATTTAGGCGTCATTTCAATCGACTCTATCTGTTGCTGCTCTGGGTAATCTAGATATTCACTTTCTGACTGATATTTTCTCAGCTTTTCAACCCTGTTCGTAACTACCTTCTTTGCATAGTATCGCTCACTTTTTATCTTGTCCTGCCTCTCTCCACGATAATATTCTCTTTTTGCTTTCGTAACCGCTTTTAGTGCATAATGCAATAGGTCATCCTGCTCTGTCTTTGAATTTACTCCTAGTCTCACCGCTTCAGCGATACATTGTTCCGCAATGAGTTCCAATTTTCTGTCTGTAAACACAGCTTTATGAATAGCGTATATATGTTCTGGTACGTTGAAAGGTCTGCTTCTAAAGTACTTATCGTTTATGTTTGTGATCGCTTGCTCTACGTTATCACTCAGTCTTTTAAAATAGCTTCTTTTATCCTGGTTATTCTGATTGTTCTTTTTCTGTGATACTCTGCTTTTTAATTTCTCTTCTACATTGGTATTCGGTGGATTGATGACAAATATATTAGCACCGTCCCCACCTTTTTTAGGACGTACTGTCGTTATTTTTGAAAGACAGCCTTTTGCGACAAGATACTTGATGTGTCTCATGATCGTACGTTCACTCTTACCTAATACTTTCGCAATTGTCTTATATTTAAGATGGCAGACACCTGCAATCTTACAGCTGTACTGCTTAATTGTATTTAATGTCTCATAGTGTGCTCTGCTAAGTTCCTTGTTGTACTGCATCACCGCATAATCCATCTGCTTCACGGAAGCAAACATCTGGTAGCTTCTGAGATACTCTAGATTTTGACTCATATTGATCTTCCTCTCTGTCATACACTTTATTTTTGACAACAAAAAAGACAAGCGAACATAGAACACAAGAGCGTGTAATCGTTGGCTTGTCTACAGTCAAGAGTATACAGAGATACATATAATGGTATTACGATATGTACTGAGAAAGTGGGTTCTTTCCAGTTTACGAAATATCAAATACATGATAATATATAGTCTAAACGGTAAACAAACGTGGGTAGACACGCTTGTTGCATCTCTGAGAGTTTTGCCGACAATCAGAGAGCCGTTCTATTTTTTTGCTATTAAATTGTCTTTTATGTTGAGAACAAATATCTTTATTAAATATTTTTAACTTATTGTACTTCTTTTCTAGGTATTTTGCAAAGATATACGATTATTGTAACATAATTCCCCACTATGTCTATGACATCAGTGGGGCTTTTTTACAGAATTTTATAATTATTGGTGAAATATAACCGTAGTTCCTAATGGTTATATATAGATTAATAATAAATAGATTAAAAGAACATAGTTTCTATTATTTTCATCAGTTTTCAAAGTTAGTTATATCAAGGGTTGAAAGCATATTTTTTCTCTTTTACGCAGTGACATTTACGCAGTGACATTATCATTTTCTAGAAATTGTGCCTGGCTTCAGTCTAAGGCTATATCTATCAAGTGTTTTAGTACTTTTTTATTAATAGAGTTCCGATTATTAGCGCAGTGACATTTTATTGATAATCAATTGCGAGTAATACGAACGCTGTATATTTATCTGCTTATTTTTTAGCATAATACTTGTATTTCATATAGAATATTGCTAATATTAACTTGCTGATAGAAACATACGTCTTCCCAAAGACAAATAGAATTACGTGAATTTCGAGGAACAAAAACTAGAAATTAGCACTAAAGAAACCCCTTACTCTATTCTTGGCGGTCTAGAGTTAAGGGGTTTTGTGTTTTATCATTTTCAATTCTTCTTATTTTACCTTGCTTAATTGCTCCCATTTCTAATCATTAAAACAATCATAATCTACTTCCTAAAACACGTTAGTTGCTGATAATCAAAGCTGCAATCACTCGTCCAATTCCGCTTAAAACACTGGCAATAATGCCTGCTTTAGCGTCCTTGCTGAGCGTATCTGTACTTTGCTGATTAGACATACGCTTCCTCCTTACTTCGATGATGCAAGGATAATGACGTCGAAAAGGCTTGCAACGGAGCTTATTTAAATATATCATTTTTCAACTAATAGAGATAAAAAAATTAGTTTTTAATGTAAATTAAGACATTTTAAAAGTTATGAACCTACAAGATCTTCTATAAAATTCTCCATTTTGTTTTGTTTTAATTAATACATAACCCCTCTAATTCTGCTAAAATTAGTAATAAAGGGAGGGGTTGTATGTTTTCTAAAAGGATAGACACAAACAATAAAGGCTTAATGTATTTCTTTAAAAAAAATGGAACAAAAGATGATATAAAAAAAGAGCAGCTGAATAATATATTAAATGGCGCAAAAGATCTATTAAAAGAAAACAAGAGTGTAAAATATCGAAGTCTACATCCAGTATTTAGTTATATAAAGATATTTACTGATCTCATTCAAAATAAGTCAGCAAGTAACATATTAAAATATGGAAGAGATAATATTTTATACAAAAACGAATATTTTAATATCGTAGACGCTTATCTCGAACCTCTACTAACACTGCAAAATAAAGTTCTATATGATAAAGATAGCTATGAAAATAATGTTTATATGCCTAAGGAATTATTGATATCTAATGCAAGATCTCCGATTATAACTACCATTTGGAATAGTGAAAGAATTATAGACAATATAAAATCAATTGGTGATGGTATTATAATAGACACCTACATCACTAGAAAAAACTCGTTCATTGAAGATAGTACAAATCATCGCGCGATATATCTTTATCCTATGGGTGTTACATATGTCTACAACGGAAACCATTCTATCTTTTCTGGTATGAATAAGGGGGAAGGACATTTTCATGTAGAAAAGATTATAGATATGAGTGAACTTTATAGTAAATATCACTTTGATGGGAAGTACCTAATAAATAAAGAAACTAATGAGCGAGAAGAAATATTCTTTGAAATCGGTGTACTTATCGAGATAGGTCGATTGCTAATCAATCATCCAGAAGTCTTTCCAGTTGAAGTAAGAAAGCACCTGCAGTAAGTCATATTCAAGGAATAAATAGGCTTTTGATATAAAAAAGTTTATTCGATAATAAATAGATCTGAGGTGAAGCATATATGAGTAGCTTAGAAGTAGGAGAGATCTTTGGTAGTAGATATTACATTAAACAGGTTAAACCAGGTAATGTAGGTGAAGTAAGGTTTAATGTATACCAGGAAATGTCTCCAGGCGGTGTAACGAATGTTATTAATGGACTAAGAAGAAGAAATAAAGCTTATAGGAGGCTAGGAGATAGGGAATTGGTGATAAAGATTGATGAAGAACATTCTGCATTCCTCTACAAATTCAATATAGATGCTGAAGTATTAAGTAATTTCAAAATGAATATGAATAATATTAAAACACTAAATGTGGAATAGATTTAATAATATAATAAATTAACGGGCATGATTATCATGTAATAAAATTATCCCTCATACAATAACGTATGAGGGGTAGTTCATTCTATGCTATAAATTAGTAAGGGACTATTTCTATAGCACCATTTGTAATTGCTTCTTCTGTGGTTTGGAATATACATCTTCCGTTTGTCGTGATCTTGAAGCGACGTAATGTAGGGTATTCTCTCATCTTATGAAGCAGCTCAGGAATAATATCCGTCTTTATTACCTTAGATATGTTACGAGCGCCTGAAGCCCCTGCATTATTAGTCATCATACGTTCAAATACAATATACATGCTTATTTCATTTGCCTTATACTCCTCATATCCAAGTCCCCACTTCACAGCATTATTTATACTGATTGTATATCCTCTATCCATAAACTCTTTCAATTCTTTTGCGAGCATCTTATTGGCAATATCTAGTTTAGTCGAATTATTTAAAGCGTTGAATGGCACGGTATATGTAAAACGCTGAAGTAATTCAGGCGGGAATTCACGTTCCAGACCTCTTTGGATGATAGGCTCTAGCTTCTTAGTACTAAATTTGAGCTGATTACTATAATCATCTATTTTATCCTGGCTGATGTCCTGTAACTCTTTCGCATATCTATTGATGTCTTCAAACATCTTACTACCTGAGTTTGAGGTAGCAAAAACAATTGAGCCCCTTAGAGAAGACTGCTGTCTTACCAGGAAGCCATCAGTACCCTCTTCAAAATATGTCACTATCCCTTCATCCAGGATAGGTAATAATGCTAAACGGACAGTTCTATGTGCTTTTTCTATCTCATCTAGTAGTATGACTACAGATTTTCTATGTCTCACCGTTGTTCCTAAATCGAGTCTGAAGCGGTCGGAACTTCCAGGAGTATCATAGTCTGTCATACTGAAAATAACAAGGTTGCTTTCATCTCCATATATTCCCTCTGTAAGCGCCTTTACCGCTTCAGTTTTACCTACACCTGAAGTCCCTACTAGAAGCCCCGTTCCTCTAGGCTTATTAGAGATATCATTACCTTGCGCCTGCCATGATATCATCTCTATCATGCGTTCCATAGTGTATAATACGAGCGGCTGTCCCCTTACTCTTCTTTTCAAGTTCTCAACAACTACTGATGGATCAATATTAAATTCAAGATCCACGTTTTTTGAAGTCCTGAATACAAAATCTACTAAACTTCTATCCATTGGTACATCGTCTGTTTCATGTATCGCTAACATCGTCTCTATAATATCAATTGATTTCGCAGGCTCAGAGAATTCTGATTGCATCTGCTTATTAGCTCGGATAATTCTGTCAAAAACTTTATCGTCAATAGCATCTGTAGAACTCTGACCAATCTTATTTATCAGCCAGTTCTTTAATATCATCTTAGTAATCTTTGGTGAGAGTTCATTGATTACTAAGGTCTTCAGACGTCTTGCTAAAGCTCCATCTTTCGCTATATATCGGTCATATTCTTCTCTTGTTGTAGCAGTGATAACATTAACATATTGCCCTGCTCTTGCAAGAGTGGGTTTTAAAATATCCCCACCCTCTTTAGAGCCCTTACCAAAGACAGAAATAATGCGATGTACCTCATCTATAAATATCATTACTTTTACACTATCGTCATTTTCTTTTAGAACATCCTCATATTCCTTCACTTTTGGTAACAGGTTTTCCATACGTTCCTTAAGGTTATGAACCCCACCCGAATTTAACGCACCGATATTAACTGATAGTACAACTGTTTTTTCTCCCTGAATATACTTTCTTTTTGCATAGGTCTCAACTAGAGCTGTTTTCCCTGTACCAGCATCACCAATTAAACACGCTACTGGTGTCTCCCTACGTTTCATAAGATAGTCTAATCCTTTTAGCTCTTCTTCACGCTCTATGACCTCATTTTCAGGATACTCTAATAACGTTAAAGCATTACCTAAATACTTATTGATTTCATTAAACTTTGTCTCACCATATTGCAGAAAGTCCATGTTTTCCATATCAGTACCCCGCTTTCTGCTTATCAAAGTATTTAAACTTTTCTTGCATATTCCCAAAATTATCTTTTGAGAACGAGGCATTTTTATATACGTCAATCTCTTTTTCTAGTGCTTCGATTAGCTCGTCTTTTTCTTCTATATTCTTTGTAATTCGTTTCACTGAGTCAGCAGCATCTTTATTATCTTTATCTCTTTTTAGTCTGTCTTTGTATTCTTCTAAACTCACTGTATATGATTGTCTTTCTAATTTTTCATTTTTTAGTGTTTCTTCAAGTTTCTTTACAGCATGTGACAGAGAAGTCTTACTTACTACTTTTCCATAATCAATATCACCATCTTTAGTTAAGAATGATCCGTCATATACCTTTGTATTTTCACTAAATGCATTAATTCTGAAATTTATAATATCGTTCTTGGGTGCTTTTTTGTTACTTTGAAACATTTTATTGAATATACTTTCCTGCTTAGCTTCTGTGTAACTAGCATTACTAATCGTTTCTTCTATAGCTTTATCTTGTAACTTCTTAATATCTATAGACCTCTTGTCTTTGTTATCTTCGTATATAACCTCTAAAGCGTTCGCCATAACTATTTCATAAGCTCTTTTGTCTAGCTTTCCTTTGATAAATAGATAACCGTCTCCTTCAGAACCTAATAAGCCATATTTCATCTCAATATCTGGCTTGTGTCGTGTTGTATGAAGGAAGTACAGATTATACTTATCACCGCTGAGACTAAGAACTTCTCTAGCTTTATTACTATATTTAAGTTTAACCACTGTAACCTCTCTCTTTTTATCAGTCCATATATCAGAAATCTTAACGGTTGCACCAGATTTTTCAAAGGTTATGTCTGTTCCTACTGGTGTACTGTTATTTGTTTGATAATCTACCATTCTAGCAACTTGTATAATCAGTAATATCAGCCCTGATATTAATAATATATTTGTTAGTTTTCGAATATAGAGTGTTCTGATCCCACCTTTAGTTCGAGGATCTCTATCACCAAAACGTCCACCTAACGTATAAAAGTTTTCTTTTGTATCCTTAACTTTTCTTCTTTTATTTTTTCTTCTCTGCCTTGCTTTGGTTCTCTCTTCTTTTTTTATACGTTTCTTTTCTTTCTTTTCTTCCTTAGTCAGATCCTTATTGTTTTTACTCAATAAACTTTCTTTGTCCATTTACGTCATCCTTTCCTTTTTCAGGTGTATTGGTGTGTGTGTTAGATACTTTCTGGATGTTTTCTGCATGAGTTATTAATGTATTGATGCTGTAGCTATTCATCGAGTTTTTACTTCTGAATTTTTTTAAAGTGTGGTAGTTAATCCTCGATATATTTCCTTTTCTTTTTATCTCCTTTAAAATCCAGCGTTGCTTAAATGCAGTAACTTCTTTCCTGAAACTCTGAGCTGTATTCGACTCTTTATCCAGGTGATCTATACGTCTAGCTATCTTATATAAAGTATCTGCCTGATAATGAAACAGCTCTTTCCCTTCAGACTGTCTGAACTTAAAAAATGTACCTACTGGAACTTCATTGCAGTTAAACTCTGTTGCAGAATAATATTTAGTCCTCTCTAAAAGATTCTCTATAATTTTTTTTAATCTTTCAATATCATTTTCTAACTCATCCAAGAAATCACCTCAGTATAAATAAAAATATATATCACATTACTATAATATGTATTTTTATTATATCATTTATGCTCCACAATCAAAATAATATCAATGCTTAAGAGAAATTATGTATAAATTTACTTTACAATATTTATTTAAGAATATATAATTACATTAACATTATTTGTACACCATAGTGTACAACAGTATACAATATGAGTAGGAGGTATTATCAGATGACTAAGACGATTACAGTTGGTAATTTTAAAGGTGGAGTTGGAAAGTCAACTTATGTTGAATTACTGACATACATTCTATCGACAAAATACGATAAAAAGATACTTGTTATTGACTCAGACCCTCAGGCAGATGTTACAGAGAAATTAAAACGTACTTTTCATAAAGAAGAAATGGAACCAGAGACAGAACTGCTTCAATCAATAAAGAATGCAGTGGATAGTAACTTTGAAAAAACGATAGAAGATGCGATTATCACAATTCACGATAATGTAGATTTACTACATGGTTCGTGGGAGTTAGAGCAATTTGACACGTATGTTGTGGAGGAGCTGAAAGATAAAAAAGCGAGATACTATCTTTTCTATACACTTCTAAAGGACATTAAAGAAAAATATGATTATGTCATTTTTGATACGAGACCATCAACAGGAATAACAACGACAAATGCTATCTGCTGTAGTGACTATATGATAATTACTACACAGACTGAAGAAGCAAGCGCAAACTCTACTCGAAAAATCTATAACTATGTGGGATCTATGCTTCAATATAATGAGAATATTGAATTAATTGGTATACTACCCTATCTCATAGATCCTAATGGAAGCACTGTAGAACAGGTAGAAGCAGAGCTGCGAGCAGAGTTTGAAGAAGATGTATACGAACATATTATAAGACGTTCTAAACGTGTAATTGCTTGGGGTAAATATGGCATAACAGAACACCTGCCATATGACAAAAAGACATTACATATGTATGAAAATGCTGTAAAAGAGACTTTAGAGCGAATAGAAAAAATAGAAAGTGAGGAATAGGATATGTCTAAGAGCTGGAATAAAAATATAAAAAGTCCCACTCCGCCATCAAGTATTATGGATGATAAATTAGTTTCTGCTGAGAAGAAAGAAAAGGTCTATCCATCAGTAAAAAATAGAATTACTAGCAAAGTTTTCAAACATACAGACGATACGGTTAATGAGTTAAAAGATAAAAACAGATATCCTAAAATTGAAATCTATGAAAAAGCGGTAAGTCTATATAGAATGATTGATGATTATATACCTGAGTATTCAGATCTTTCTAAAGAGAAAGTGATAAAAGACCTTTTAGAAGAGTATTCAAAGAGAGGTGAATAATGATGGAAACAATTGATGCTATATACCTTATGATTACATCATTATTTCTTGCATGTGGATTAATTCCGACATTTATAGCGATCACATTGATAAATAAACTATTATTTCACTACGGTTTAGAATGGATAGATAAAAAACAAGTCATAAAAAGTTCATTACTCTTCATTCTCTCTACAGCTTTACTTTGTTTAGTACTGTATATCGTTAATATGGTACATTTGACGCCTGGCGTCTTAAAAGATATTAAGAATGAAGAAGCAATTAAAATGTTACTCATTATCACTGACTATAATAAGTTGCTCTTTAAAGTGCTATTTGTTGGATCAAGTGCGGTGCTATTACTATATAGTGTAGCTAATCTGATTGTTACTGTTATAAGGTCTCTAAATCAAAGAGAAGATAGGTTAGAAAATGTTTTTATTAAAAGTTTATATGAAAAGGACTATAATCGTATTGTCACAAGCTATATGAATGTCAAAGAGAATAATGCGAAGTTAAAACTGAACAAAAATAACACAGCTAGGTTAGTTGATGCTTTAGTTAGGGAAAAGAGATATAGAGAAGCGACATATCTGTTAAAGAAACTAGAGAATACTAAAAATAGATTAATAACAATAAATGGTTAATGATAAAACCCTAAAATCTTATGAGCATAAGATTTTAGGGTTTAATTATTTTTTAATGCAGAATATAATGGATTATTCTCTAGATTATCACCTAAGTGTAAGCTGTTAGCTAAAAACTGTAACTCCTCAGCATTATTATCTGATTTATTATTTGACGCTACTGGCTTTATATTTTTTTGTGGTAAGAATGTGAATACCAATGCACTAACTTCCCTATTCCTTTTAATCTTTTTTACTTCGTCGATTGTAAAATTAAGCTAGACAACTAAAAAAGCCTTCTGTGCTAAACTCAATATGTATTTCCGACCAAAGAAAACATAAGGAGTGAGTACAGAATAGCCTATAAACATCTTAACACGGATGAACTCACGTTCATAGAATCATATTATCATCAAGATCTTTCGGTAAAAGAAATCGCAAAGAGATTGAAACGATCAAGACAGACAATTTATAACGTAATAAATGCACTTAAGACAGGTATAACTGCACTGGAATATTACCAGGAGTATAAGCAAAGAAAATCAAATTGTGGCAGACATAGAATAGTACTTCCAGAAAATCAGTCAGCTTATATTCGAGAAAAAGTAGCCGATGGCTGGACACCTGACACTATTATTGGCAGAGGTGAACACCCGATTGATTGTTCTGTAAAAACTCTTTATAGAATGTTTAAGGAAAACGTCTTTTCGGTACAATCTTTACCTATGAAAGGTAAAAGGAAGCCAAATGGTCATTGTGAAAAAAGAGGTAGACAGGCTTTCAAAAGACACATTTCTGAAAGAATATAAGAATTTCCTTTCTTCTTTCAAGAATTTGGTCATCTTGAAGGTGACACTATCATTGGCCGTAATCATGGGAGTGCTGTCATAACCTTAGTAGAAAGGATCTCTAAGATGATTATCACTATACGACCTCAAGGTCGCAAGGCAGATGATATTGAAGATGCGCTTCACTCTATGTTTTCAGCTTTACCTGCTCATATATTTAAATCGATTACTTTCGATTGTGGTAAGGAGTTCTCCAACTGGAAAACAATCTGTAACCGACACGATATCTCGATATTCTTTGCTGACCCCGGCACTCCGTCGCAACGTGGATTGAATGAACATTCTAACGGGATACTTAGACGCAGTGGATTAGATAAAGAATTAGACTTTAATTCAGTCACTGATGATCATATCATTAGTGTTGCTCAAAATATTAATCATCGTCCTAGAAAATCGCTGGGCTATAAAACACCATTGGAAGTATTTATGAGTTTCATCGAAGATGAGAAATTGTCTAGCTTATTTTGACAAACGAAATTAACTAAAATATTAAATTCTAAGAAAAAAACTCATCACTTGTGATAACTTTCAGCGTATCGGTTAAGAGTGAGGTTTATTATAATTAAAGTCGATATCAAAATGATGATATCGACTATGATTTTATATTTTATACAACTGTTCAAGTTCGTTCTTTATCTTATTTCTAATTTCATCATGTTTATCAGGATCGTAAGCCGTTTCTTCATTCGACCAATTGGAAGCATCATACGCCCACACTGGCATATACTTCACCGACTCATCTTCCCACTCATATCTTGGAAACAAATGTGCATGAAGAAAATGATCTTTGTTACCTAATATTTCGTAATTCACTCTTGTCGGATTCAATGCTTTCATCATCGCATCGCCTACTAAGCTCATATCTAATAAATAATCTTGACGTTCTTCTATGGTAAGATCATTCAATAATCTTACCTCTCTTTTAGGAAGCAATACACAATAGCCTGGAAGAAATTGTACATCACCAAACACAACATAGCTTCCTTTCAGTTCTTTTATTACCATTGGATTCGTACCATTCTTAACTGATAGAATTCTATTTTCTTTCCAGTTCATTTTCTTCCTCCTATGTATTAACAACTACGCTTAGAAAACTAAATATTCAGTTAATTATACCATAGCCTTAATATTAATTTATACCATCTATTTATTGTTCAAGCGAAGCCAAGTAATATTATGATTATTTCATAATTCACTCTTTACTTTAACGTCACGTTATACCTTACGATTATAGTAAGGAGGTGATTACATGGAATTTTATCGAATGCCACTGTTTAATAAACTACTAGTTAGTGATATTGAAAAAACTGAGAAGTGGTATCGTCACACTTTAGGATTACAAAGTGGATTCAAGTTTCACAATGAAGAGAATAAATTTGACTCGCTAAACCTTCCCAATCCATACTATCAGTATTTACAATCTTATACGGAATGACTGTATTGCTTACAGCTTTTATATAGTACTCTTGAATTTGTGTAAACTTTTCAATTTCTTTTTTTAAATCATGATTACCTATTTGCGGATATCTAAGCTGGATTCGTTTGCTCATTTCACTCTTAGAAACAGTTAACAGAACACAAAGTGGATTTAATTCCATTAATTTATTTTGTATTTGAATAATCTCATGATGATTTCCAAAATGTACTATATGATTTAAATGATATCTCTCAATCATATAGTAAAGGTCACTAGAAGATTTACCATGATTTATCTCATTATTAATCCAATTCGATAGTTGAGACAAATAATTCAAATGCGACTCTAATAACGAAATATGATTATCTTTTGTTATTTCAATTATCTCATCATGTTTGTTAACATTGAGAATTTGAGTGTAGTGTTCTGTAATATAGACTGCTGAACGTTCTTTATTTGATAATGTTTGTAATTTCTTTATTTCATTAAATATAGATGATTTTCCTGTGTATGAATAACCCTCAATAATAATCCCTTTAAATTTAGGCACTTTATGACCCCTTTTATATTCAATTTTAAAAATGAAAATGTTGACAAAATATTCAATAAAATATATCATATGTTTAATTTAATATTACACACAAGGACATGATTTTATTTGATCGATTAACAGAGAGGGAATAATTGCTGAGAGATTCCTAAATCAGACAATAAAATTACTACCTTAACTATAAATGATATGGAAACATATCACGTTCATGTACGTTAAACATGCTAGAGTGTCATCATCAATGATGGAATTTTGGGTGGAACCGCGGGTAATAGAAGACTCGTCCCTTTTTTGAGGGACGGGTCTTTTTATTATAAAAATAAAATTTAGGGAGAGATTTAAATGTCAAATCAACAAATTAGTATCAAATTTCCAGATGGAAGTAAAAAAGAATATCCGAAAGGAATTCTAGCAAGTGAAGTTGCAAAATCGATTAGTAATTCTTTATTCAAGGAAGCCATTGTTTGCCGCGTCAATGGAACCTTAGTTGATTTGACCTATCCCATCCATCAAGATTCAGAACTTAGTTTCTATAATATTAATACTGCCGAAGGGATTGAAGTGATAAGACACTCCACAGCACATATTTTAGCTCAAGCGATTAAACGAATTTATCCAAATGCACTACTATCAATTGGACCAGTTATTGAAAATGGCTTTTATTATGATATAGACTTAGATCAATCTATCAGTGAGAGTGACTTAAGTAAAATCGAAAAAGAAATGAAAAAAATTCAAAAAGAAAATCTTACATTCATTCGTTCTGAGGTATCTTATGAAGAAGCTAAGAATGTATTTAAAGATAATTCTTATAAAGTGAATATCATAGAAAGCCATAAAGAAGAACAACTTTCAATATATCAACAAGGTGAATTTACAGACTTATGTACAGGTCCACACGTACCAAGTACTAAATATGTAAATCACTTTAAATTAACAAAAGTTGCAGGTGCTTACTGGAAAGGTGATAGTAATAATAAGATGCTTCAGCGTATATATGGTGTAGCATTTGCATCAAAAGAAGAATTAGATAATTATTTTGACTTCTTAAAAGAAGCGGATGAAAGAAATCACAGAAAACTAGGTAAGCAACTGAAACTATTCATGTTTTCCGAAGAAGCTCCAGGGATGCCCTTCTATCTACCAAATGGGCAGTTCATTAAAAATAAAATGGAAGAGTTTTTAAGACAGATTCAATTAGAAAGAGGATACCAAGAAGTTAAAACACCTTTAATGATGAATCAAAGACTTTGGGAAGCTTCTGGACATTGGGATCATTATCATGAAAATATGTATTTTACAAAGGTTGATGATAATGATTTTGCATTAAAACCTATGAATTGTCCTGGTCATATGTTGATATTTAAAAATGAATTAAAATCTTATAAAGATTTACCACTTAGAATAGCTGAATTTGGACAAGTACATCGTCATGAGTTTAGCGGAGCTTTAAATGGATTACTTCGTGTAAGAACGTTCTGTCAAGATGATGCACATATTTTTATAATGAAATCTCAAATTCAAGAGGAAGTTAAAAATGTATTAGAGCTTATTGATTACCTGTATAACATTTTTGGATTTGGATATTCAATAGAACTATCGACTCGTCCAGAAAAATATCTAGGAGAATTAAGTCTATGGGAAGAAGCTGAAAAATCATTATCAAATGTTTTAGATAACTTAAACCTACCTTATAGTATTAATGAAGGTGACGGTGCTTTCTACGGTCCTAAGATTGATATTCATATTAAAGATGCATTAAATAGAAGTCATCAATGTGCTACTGTGCAACTTGATTTCCAAATGCCTGAAAAATTCGATTTAACATACGTAAATGAAAACAATGAAAAAGAACGACCAGTAGTTATTCATCGAGCAATATTTGGATCACTTGATCGTTTCTTTGGAATATTGATCGAACACTTTAAAGGGGCATTTCCATTATGGATGGCACCAACTCAAGTGAATCTTATTGGAGTATCTGAAAATAATATTGAATATGTAAAACAAATTCAAAAAGTATTTGCTCAGGAAAACATCAGAGTAAATATTGATAACAGAGACGAAAAGCTAGGTAAGAAAATTAGAGAAAGTCAAATGAATAAAATCTCTTACACTATTGTAGTGGGTGATGAGGAACAAAATAATAATTCATTATCTGTTAGAAAATACGGTCAGTCAGAGAATGTATCAAAAGATATCACAACATTTATTAAGGAATTGAAAAAGGAAATTAATAGCAAAGAATTATTAGTATAAAATTAAGTCCAAAGCTTTATTAGCTTTGGACTTAATTTACGCTTATTAGTCAAACTTATATTCACCCATCTTATAAAAATGTTCAGACTGCCATTTCTGACTAACCATTGCAGCTTTATTCAAATCTTTGAACCATGGTGGATACAATCTAAAAGCCATTTTGCCTTTTGAATTATCTGCTTTGACAATACCTTTTTCGATTAGGATCGAAACAGGGAAAACAAACTGACCTTCATTATAGTCATCAAGAATATTAATTACAAGGTAATCCCCAATATCATCTTCATTAAAAGGTATATTTTTATTAAGGGAATCTTTCTTCCATATAGCAACGAAATATCCCGGTTTCTTAGGAGTTTTCTTTGCTAATCTACTTTTAAAATTAAAATTTCCACTTGAAATATTTAAACCTTCATACTCCTTATTCCAATCTTCTTTTTCTACAATTATTTCTCTATCTTCGAATATTTTGTTCCATATTTTAAAAGAATGCATTGTGAGTACACCTCTAACAGTCTTTCCGTAAGTTTTTCATTTATTATAAGATCTCTTTGAATTCAATATCATGATATGCATTTGTCCAGTGAAACGGTTGTAACTCTCTTAATGACTTATATTCTAAATTGCTACTATCATTAGTGACAGCCACCTTCACATTGTTACCCCAATAAAGTAATCTTTCTTGGCATGTACCGCATGGTGTTAAAACTTTAAATTCACTATTTTCATCATCTCTTACAACACAGATACTATGTGTAATAATATCATCAAATTTATGAGCTTCTAAAATCGCTCCTGTTTCAATACATAATTCTGATGAAGCATTAATTACCTCGGGAGCAACTGAAATATAAATTTCACCTTTCTTGGAATACATCGCTGCAGCACCTCCCCATCCTTTAGGGAAACGTTTAACAATAAAAGATTTGGCTTCATCAAATAATTTTTGTTCGATACTCATATTATACTCTCCTTTTCTTTGATAGCTATTTGAACAATATGTTGTAACCCGTTCTTTTCAAATACTTTATGTTTCTTCATCCCAATTTTTGATGCTACTTTTTGAGATGGCAAGTTATCTATAGTTGAATATGAATATATCTTTTCAAACCCCAAAACATTAAAAGCATATTCCATACATGCATTTGCCGCTTCTGAGGCATAACCTTTGTTACAGTATTCTTTGATAATATGAAATCCAATCTCAGGTAGTACCTCTCCATCAATATTTTGCATCGTTATACCACAGTCACCTAAAAAAGTTCCATCTTCTTTCAGAATAATCGCCCATAGACCACAATTATATGTAGCATAATTTTCGATATTCCACTTAATCCATTCTTCAACCTCATGCTCATTAAACGGATGACCATAGTGTTGCATAGACTCAGAATCAGATAATACTTTAGAAAGATTAAATTTATCTTCTTTTCGAAGTTCCCTTAAAATTAAACGGTCTGTTTCTAGTATCGTCATAAAAATCACACTCTCTATTTCAATAATTTATGTAAAGTGTACTCAAAAAACGTTATTGAAGATTGTTAAAAACCTCATCATTTATGATAACTTTCAGCGTATCGGTTAAGAGTGAGGTTATTTAATTATGAAGTTGCTTTTTTATCTCCTCTTCTCTATTTTTTATTACTTGCGTAATGTCTTTCAGATATTTTTTATAAAACTCTTTGTCAAGTTTATCCATGAACTCCTTCATATTATATTTTTCACTTCTATCAACAATTTCTTCTAAACAAGCATTAGGATATTCTAATAC
The DNA here is from genome assembly GCA_019357535.2 of Macrococcus sp. 19Msa1099. Lineage (NCBI taxonomy): Bacteria > Bacillati > Bacillota > Bacilli > Caryophanales > Staphylococcaceae > Macrococcus > Macrococcus psychrotolerans. The sequence goes on along the minus strand of CP079956.2, from coordinate 59,820 downwards.
TAAATAATCTCTCCAATTTTTAAAATTATTAAAATATATTTCCGTTAAGTCATAATAATTGCAACTTCCTTTATGTACGTTACCCCCAGGCCACATTGGAATTATATTACCAATAGAGCCGTAAACAGAAAGAAAACTTTTTATTTCTTGAAGATTATTTAGTTCTTCATATTTATCATATAACTTGTATATTTTTTCGAAATTCCATAGTTGGCTTCCATCTTTAAATTCTAGCCTAGTCTTTTTTTTGTTTATATCTTCTTCATAATATACGTATATCCCCAAAACATAAATTCCTAAAAATGAATACAATACATCTCTATAAGTCCAACCTAAAATATTCATTTCTCTATTAAAAATATCTTCAAAACTTTTGCCTTCTGAAGTTCTCCACTGCATATAATCTTCTACATTTTTCATTAATTATCTCCCAATAATAGTTTTTCAATCTTTTCATTCATTAGCCATTATTCCCAATCTATATTACATAATTCGTTAGCAATTTGTTCAGTGGTTAAGTTATCCTTATTCAAAAGTTCATTCACATTAAAATACCTAACCCCCATTGATCCACCTTTAGATATTTTCTTGTAGTCGGTCTCTATAAAATCTTCAATTAAGTAATAATAATGTGGTTCGTTCAATAGATTAGTCCACTTTTCTTTCCCAAGCACCATTATTTTATTTTTAACTATTTCATACTCATCAGTCGATAACTCAGTACCTACAGGATAAACTGTCTTCAAGGATAATGAGCTCTCATTTATTTCCGTCACTATTACTTTGTCTACTTTTCCGATAGCTTGTATTGCTTTGTCTTTATATAGCCCGATGTATTCTATCGGCTTGAAACTGTATCCTCTTTTTTCAGCAGGATGAAAGTAAATATTATGTTTAAGGTTATCATCAAATGAGCTACCTGAAAGACACATTCTCATCCTTCCCTCAATATCATCTAATAAGTTTTCCGATTGAAGGTATTCAGAGTATGCTTCTATTAAGTCTATCAATTCAAATTCTCTTGTTTCGTCTATTACTTCATAAATCTTATCAATAATATCCTTAAATCTTAAATGGACATGTTTAATTCTATTCTTTTTTTGATCATCTAATGTGTTATTCTTCAACTCAACAACTTTTTCTATCATCAACTTATCTGACACACTAAGATTATATTTATCTAAAGTCAAAAAAATCATTAAATCTTCGTTATCAAAATAATTTAAATGACCATTAATCTGTTCCTCTCTAAATATTGCACCATTACCCTTAGTTTCAACAATTATTTTGTTAGAAGATTGATGAATCATACCGTCAGGAACACTTTTATAAACACTTAACTTGATTTGATTTTTAAATAACGGAGTCACAAAATTATTATCTTCCGGTATGCCCTCTCCTTGTATGTTCCATATAAAATTCATATATGCTCTTTCAGAAATCCTTCTTATATTACTTATAAAAAATATGAAGTTAGCTGTAATGACGTTCTCTTTGCTATGGTATTGTTGAAATATATAGTTACTCATGATAAATTTTCTCCCAAAAAGTATTTATTTTTACTAATTTAGGCAGAAGTCGCCCATCCTCTATAGGTGGGTGATGAATGCCGTTCGGTATGAGGATTACCGTGGGTAACTCGAAAACCGACAACTAGGGCATGTTGCCTTTTTATTTTGCTTCATGTTATAATCAGTCTATAAAAGAAATGAGTTGATATAACAATGGAATTAGACACAAATAATCATTCAGTGTTCCTTCTTTATTACCACCTTGTTTTAGTTACAAAGTATCGTAGACAGGTGATTGATGATGAAATATCTGAATATGCTAAAGATACTTTTGAAAGAATTTCAAAATCGTATCATATTACTTTAGTTGAGTGGAATCATGATAAAGACCACATTCACATCATGTTCAAGGCACAACCGAAAACGGAAATGACCAAATTTATCAATGCCTATAAAAGTGCTAGTTCTCGTTTGATAAAACGTGACTTTCCAAAAGTGAAACAATTTCTTTGGAGGGAAATGTTTTGGTCTAAAAGTTTTTGTCTTCTAACTACTGGTGGCGCACCAATTGATGTCATAAAAAAATATATTCAAAACCAAGGAAACAATCATAAATAGAAAGCAGGTGGAACTTTATGGAACGATTAAAAGCATATAAATTCAGATTATATCCAACAGAAGAACAAGAACTTTTCTTTACCAAGTCTTTTGGTTGTGTTCGTAAAGTTTATAACCTAATGCTTGAAGACAGAATAAATGGTTATGAGAAAATTAAAAATGATTCATCTAAAAAAAGAAGTTTTCCAACACCTGCAAAATATAAAAAAGAATTTCCATTCTTGAAAGAAGTGGACAGTCTTGCATTAGCTAATGCACAACTAAATTTAGACAAAGCATATAAAAATTTCTTTCGTGATAAATCCGTCGGATTTCCAAAATTCAAAAGCAAGAAGCATCCTGTCCAAAGCTACACTACGAATAATCAAAATGGAACAATCGCTTTGATAGATAGTAAATTTATCAAAGTGCCTAAGTTAAAATCATTAATAAGAATTAAGCTTCATAGACAACCTAAAGGGATTATCAAATCTGCAACAATATCACGTCATTCGAGTGGGAAACACTATATTTCCTTGTTGTGTGAAGAAGAAATAATGGAGCTCCCTAAAATCAACTCTGCTATTGGGATTGATCTCGGTATAACTGATTTTGCTATTCTTTCAGATGGCCAGAAGATTGATAATAATAAATTCACTTTAAAAATGGCACAGAAACTAAAGCGTGAACAACGCAAATTGTCGAGGCGAGCACTATTAGCTAAGCAAAAAGGTATCAATTTGTTTGAAGCTAGAAATTATCAAAAACAAAAACTTAAAGTTGCAAGATTACACGAAAAAGTAATGAATCAACGTACTGATTTTCTGAATAAGTTAAGTACAGAGCTTATCAATAATCACGATATTATCTGTATTGAAGACTTAAATACAAAGGGTATGTTGCGCAATCATAAACTAGCGAAAAGTATTTCAGATGTATCTTGGTCTAGTTTTGTAACTAAACTACAATATAAGGCTGACTGGTATGGACGCGAAATTATCAAGATAGATAAATGGTTTCCATCTAGTCAAGTTTGTTCGGAGTGCGGACATCAAGATGCCAAGAAATCTCTCGGAATTAGAGAATGGACTTGTCCTATTTGTCATACTCATCATGACCGGGATATCAACGCGAGTATAAATATTCTGACCGAAGGTCTACGAATAAAGGAATTAGCTTAGATACAAATAAGAACCGTAGGAACTACGGGGATAGCTTGGTAAATAAGAGACACCGCTGTTAGCAAAGAAATAATCTATCAAGTATGCTCTATTCCCAAGAAGCTCCCACTTCAAGCGTTAAGAACCGTTAGGTTTAGCTAAGTGGCGAGTAGTTCACAAGGGGTTTAAGCTCAAAATTTACAAATATCAAACATATACATAATCTTGAATACCATGGACATCTAAAATCACACCATATAAATAACCTCCATAAACAGCACCTCCATCAATACCTATTTTATTATCATTTATCCATATATCATATTTATTATTTTTATTAAGGATTTTCGTTTCAGTATGACCAAAAACTATAGTTTTATTTAACCTATTTGGCGTAAAATGAAAGTCTTCTCTAATCCACATAAAATCTCTAATACTTGTATCTTTCCAATTATTAATTTTGAGATTTACACCTGCATGAACAAAAATATAGTCATTCCATTCATAGAAATTTGGTAAATAAGTTAAAAACTCTATTAATTTATCATTATTTTTTTTTATATCTAATACTATATCCTTAAATGTATCATTCTCGGAATAACCAAAACTTTCTAATGTTTTCAATCCCCCATTTATAATATAATTTTCTTTAAAATCTTCAGTTTTATTTAAAAAATTTAAAAATAAATCTTCATGATTTCCTTTAATTAATATAGCTCCATAGTTATCACATAAATACTTTGCTAAATAAAAACATTCATAAGATTGTAAACCTCTATCACACAAATCCCCTAATAATATTAGCTGTTGTCTATTCGAATCCCAGTATTTAAGTATTTCTTTAAATTTTTTATATTCTCCATGTATATCACTAACTACAAATACTTCGTTATACATCTAAACACTCCAATACATTATTTTGAATTTAATTATTATTTAAAATATTACTCTAATTATTTTATTTATGCTTATCTTTCGAAAAAATATAGTGCTAAACTCAAAAAATTAACTGAAACAATACAATATACTTATTTTGCATTTAATGGGGTATTTAGAGCGAAATTTAAAAATATATAGTTTATGCCTGTATAATTATATTTGTTTCTTAAAACGTAAATATGAGCCAAATAAGAGGTGTTTTTATGACGATAAACTTTGTAATCACTTTTTCTGTATTTGATAAAACATCAAAAGAAATTGCTGAACTATGTAATATCCCTAACGACCAAAGAATCCAAAAAATAATCACCCCAAATCATTGTTAATACTATTGTATAAAAAAAGACTGAAGACTTCATCTCCGAAGGAGACTTTGTCTTCAGTCTGAAGCACCTAAATTTTTTATAAAATTTAGGTGCTTAAATCATAGTTTCAAATATGCGATTGATTATTAAAATTTTAATTTTATAACCATTTTTTAGTATCCTAAAAATGTAAAAATTAAAATTAGAGAGAATGCAAAATATGAAAAAATTTAGCTTAATTCTAACTTGCTTTGCTTTAATCATCAGTTTTGTAGCTTTACCAGTCAATGCACAAGTTGTAAATAGCCCAAGTCAACAAGAAATTGATAAAGCAGCATCAATGTTAAAATTTATTTATGAAGAAGCATCAACAAAAGATCAATACGGCAATATTATTGATATGGATGTAAATAAAATATCAGCAAAATACGGAAACAGCCAAGAGCTAGACCTATTTAAAATCGAAATATGAGGCAAATAAGAGCATTCTAGTTATTTTCATAATATCAAGAGAAAAAACAACTTTCTACCAGCTATAATCTTTAGTTTCATCAACTAGATTAGGATAATCAAAAGAATACTTATCAGTAAGATTTTTTTTTATAAACTCAATAAGATCTGATTCTATCTGTTCTCTTTTCGAAACAAAAACCTCTCCGTCTTCATCATAATCCCAATATTCATTATAATCAGTTTCATTAAAAGCTAAAAATTCATATAAATTTCTTACTTCTAGTTTTGTATTTAAATCAGAAACTAAGCTTTCTATCTGAACAATTAAATCTTCAAACGTTAAAAATGTTTCTTTTGAAGCACTAGTAACTGTTAATACATTCAATATTTTTTTTCTCTCCAAATAAATATTTTTGTAACATAATTAAGCATATCTGAATTTTCTACAATCCAAAATTCAAAATTCTCTTTTCTTAATAATCGCGTTAAAATACTTAAGCTATTTTCCATAATTCATCGTCGTCCTTAGAATCTAAGTTATAAGCGAAGAAATTTCTACCCACTCCTCCACCATCAAATCTACCTCCACAAGCACATAAGTTTTTCATTCCTGTAGACTTATCTGCTTTAGCTGCTTTTTTTACTTTTGATGGTAATGAACTAAACCCTGGCAATTTATTTTTCTTAGCATCACAAATACTACCATTGCTATACACACATAATTGATGATCCCAACTTCCATTCTTCTTTTTATAAAAATGAACGTGTTTAGCTTTGGCCGGAGAAGCATTATCAATTCTATATTTCCAAGTGCTTCCTACATATCTTTCAGTACTTGCTTCAACATCAACAGCTCCTAACGAATAAACCATATTAACTAATGCTAATAACATCACAATAAAAATAATTTTTTTTAACTTTCACACTAATTACCCACTTTTTTTGTAATTATATACTAAAAAATACCTATAAACACGATATTTTTTATTCCAATTTCCTTTTGGAGAGGAGCAGACCCCTCATATACACTCCCTAAAGATGAGCCACCAGGCAAAAAACGCCCTGGTGGGCCCACTTCGTTAAGTGTACTTGAAAGGTCTTTTCTTTCTCAAAAAGTTTTCTCGGCATAAAAGATCGTCTGATGTTTTTTGATCTAAAAAATCATTATTTTTCTAGATCTATTTATTATTAGTTCTCAAATACTGTTAATGTATTATGTTAGAATTAAAGGATTACTTATTTCAAAGGAGAATTGGATGATAAATATTTTACAAGCAGTTGGTTCAATTGGAACATTTATCATGGCAATTTTATATCTAATTTCGGTAATGATACAGATCAGACAAATTAAAATTTCTTTTATCCCATTCCTGGCTTTCGATCAAATTCTTATGGAACAAGAAGGCGAAAGTTTAAAATTAAGAAATCTAACTGAAACTGATTCTGACTATGTAAATACTGCCTTTAAACTACAAAATTTAGGTGGTGGAACTGCTAAAAATATAGATATAAAAGTCCATTTAAATGAAAACGAAGTTATACAAGAAAAACACATTAATATTTTACCTAGTGATAAATATTATTTAATGCCAATTGGTAAAAAAGCACTTGAAGAATTTCAAGATACAGTTAAAAATAACGATTATAAAACCAGTATGTATATTAATATAAGCTACTACAGTCAAATCTCTAAAAAGCAAAATAATATTACGTACCGAGTAAATATTGAGGAATTCCCTAATTTGGATGATAAAGATTTATATGAACTGACATTTAATGCTATTAAATATTAGCGACTGAACTTTTCAAAAGATCAGTCGCTTTTTTGTGCCTATTTTTAATTTTAAGCCTGTTTAAGCCGATTTTATTATTTTTCTAGTAAAAAAGTACTTAGAATTTAAAAACGGCTCTTAAAACGCAAATATGAGCCAAATAAATCAAGACAATATGTATCTTCAACAACAAGAGGATAAATAAAATTTAAATCCAATACTTTATCTACTTTTCGTAATAAATGATCTTGTGGAACTAAATCTGAAATCGCAACAACCTCTAATTGATTTCTTCTATCTTCTGATTTACTCAACAAAATAATCACCCCAAATCATTGTTAATACTATTGTATAAAAAAGACTGAAGACTTCATCTCCGAAGGAGACTTTGTCTTCAGTCTGAGAAAAATAAAAATAAGTACTGATTATTTTCAGTACTTATTTTTCTTCTTCGGTCAGTTCGTGAAGTTCACTTGCTAGGTACTCTTTTTGGTTCCAAATATAATAAATTTGATACAAATATTCAGATGGTATAGTTATTTGAAGAATTGAATCAGCTAGAAACAGAATTATTTGATTATTTGAATTGGTACAACAATTTTAGACCACACTCTTCATTACATTACTTAACATCTTTGAGTTTAAAAATTTACATATGAAAATTTTCTAAGACACTGTTGACATTCCAGAAATAGAGGAAGAGAAAGATTTGTAGTACACTATGGAAAAAGAGGGTGACGAAAAGTGAGTCAGAAGTGTCCGATGTGGATTGGGTAACTGCTGTCGTCTCATCAGGTGAATTTGTTCGGGGCGTTTCTTCAGCAGTTTCAGAACATCCGGCTAAGACAGCGACAGTTAAAAGAGAGATAAATATCATTTTCATTTTATATTGATTCCTTTCTTCGTTCAACATGACCACTCTTTTCAGTATCATATCAACGTTTGGACGTAATTTTAGCAGAAATATTTCAATCGAGTAAGTCAACAAAATACTTTTGACAGCGCTTACATTATAGATTATAATGTATTTTGGCAATACATAATAAAGGGGATTTATACAACATTCTACAGTTTATAAGGAGGCTGTAAAAATGGCAATTCATGAAGTTGAATTTAAGTCGTTTAATGAGATCGAGACGGTAAAGGGATGGATTTATACTCCCATTCGCGAACCTATAGGGGTCGTTCAAATCGTTCATGGATATGGTGAACATTCACGCCGATATCTCCATATGATTTTGACGTTGAATGAGGCCGGTTTTGTCGTGGCCGCCGATGACCATGTCGGACATGGAAAGACTGCTTATGATTCCGACAACTGGTCGAATTGGGGAGACAAAGGCTATATGACAATGGCCGAAGATGAACAAAAACTGCGCGAACTAATCAAGGAAGACTACGGTGACCTGCCCTATTTCATGTTTGGCCACAGCATGGGCTCTATGATTGCCCGACTATATGCGACGAAATATGGCGAAGAGCTGGACGGTTTAATCTTGTGCGGGACTTCAGAAATTTTACCTGAGATGGAAAATATTGCCTCTGAATTAAAAGCTGAAATCGATGCAGGAAACGGCGAACAAGTGGACCCAGACTATCAAAATCGAATGTTTGAATGGATGACGGAGCGAATTGAAAATCCAAACACGCCAAACGACTGGATCAGTAAAGATCCGGACATTGTGGCGGACCACGCCAATGATCCGTTCAACAACTTCACCTCCGTCCCTAATATTCAATCACTTTATCAGTTTGCTCAAATGATTCAACAAATCCTGGGGACGGAGTGGTCCGAGAAAGTCCCTACTGATATACCTATCTACAATATCGCCGGTGATGAAGATCCGGTCGGAAGATATGGCGAAGGCGTCTATGCGGTTTCTAATTGGCTGCTGGAAACGGGCCATCAAGTGAAAACAAAACTGTATTCAGGCTACCGCCATGAAATTCACAACCACCGCGAGATTCGCGATGAAGTCGTCGCAGGCATTATCGACTTTATAACGGAGCACGCCAGAGTAAAAGCTAATTAAATTCTCTAGTCGCTCTTTTCTTAATTAAAAACAGTTGGACGAGCTCAAGAATATGGCAGCTGCCATATTCTTGGCTCTCTATCAAATAGTGTTGATGAGTCAAATTCAGAACTACAGTTAATCACTGTGGTTCTTTTTTTTATAATTAAGTGACCGATGGATTGATTGACTCCGTTGGCGTTTTAGATGCATAAACTGCACAACCTCTACACTGTCAGAGGCGGAGTTGTTAGCTTCCCTAATTTAAGGGTCAGCAATCTGGACGGTTTCTTGGCCATCCGTTTTGTGTAAAAGAGCGGTTTAGGTTTCCGGCCCGGGTTCAGTAAGTTAAAGCTGATCAAGATTCGGTTTTTCAGATTGATAAAACTGCGATAACCGTAACCCGACCGTTTGATGTTTTTAATCTTATTGTTGATTCCTTCCACGGGTCCGTTGGACAAGGTACAGAGAAAGGCATTCTTGATCGGTTCTATGTACTTCATATTGCGTATTTCTTCTTAGTTATGAATAATATTAATTCTATAATCAATATTACAACAACAGATAATCCAAATAGTGGCATGAGTAGTCCGAGCAATAATAGCATTGCTGCAAAGAACCCTGTATATGGTCCGAATGGTTGTGCTTTTGGTGCTGATAACTGTCTTTTTTGTTTGCGCATGAAGTAAATTTTAATACCGTAATAACATACTGCAAGAAGGATTCCCATAAAGATTAAGTTAATGATTTTGTTTAGCATTCCAAATAAATTTCCTTCATGAAGTGGAATGCCGACTGCGATAAATTTAGCTAGTGGTCCATAGTCTTTAAAATCATACACTGCGAGTTTCATTCCTGAATATTGATCAAGATGAACTGTTTTTTCTTTAAATGGACTGTCGTCTAACCCTGTAACCCCAGTACCAGCTGCTTTTGATAATACATATGTGCCTTTATCATCCATCGGAACTGAAATGCTGAATGGCTTTTTGAATCCGTCTTCCCGAGCAATTTCGTAAATTTTTGTAATCGGTAATCTTGAGCTTGATGATTGCTTTGATTCATTATGTTCGTTGCGTGTCGCCCAAGGGATTTCGTTATTAGAAACAGGAGGAGCTGCAACGGCTTTTGGATATCCGAATACATCGTTATGCACAGCGAAATTGTAAACTTTATCGCCCATAAAACCAGACCATGGTAATCCCGTTAATATTAACAGGATGAGCGGTATGCTTAATACAGTACCGAGTAGGGCATGCACTTTTGCAGATTTTTTACGTGCGATTGTTGTTGAGCCAGACTTTAGATATTTTCGGTAGATAGTCATGAACAATCCTGTAATTACGATGAATATTGCCCAGCAACTTGCGAGTTCAACGAGATAATTAACAAATGTATTTTTTGTTAGCAGACTCGAATGAAAGTCACGTGTAAAATTGGAAAATAAATGATTCGGATCAATGCTTCCTTTAATTTGATTGTGGTGGTCTAAGTATACAATCTTTGAAGCATCATTTGGTCCCATTAATGTCAGACGTGTGTTGTAGTCATCTTTTAATAAACTGATTTTCATAACGTGCCATCCTGGATTTTCCTGTAGCACATCTTCAATTCCTTTATCTAAAGATTGATTATCTTTAGTCGTTTGTTCAAGCAGCAGATCTTTATTCAGCTGAGTTTCAACTTCCGGATAAAATAAATATAAAATACCAGATACCGTTAATGTTAAAAGTAATGGAAGAATGAATATTCCAGCATAAAAATGCCACCTCCAGAACACGTTATTAAAGTACTTTTTCATAACTTTCCTCCTAATTTTCACAAGATGTGTTTATGTTACCATTCTCATAGCGTTTGTGAAGCATAACATTGTGAAAATAAATTGGCGAAGTTTTTACAAAATTGTGTTAGAAATAGGTACAAAATATGTCTAAAGGGAATAAGTGTAAATTAATGTATTGATTATAGAATAAAGTATTTTATGATTGGGAATGTGAATAAAAAAATCTCCCCTACTTTAATAGTAAGGGAGATTTTTTAATGTATCTGATTTCATTTATTCGCTCTATATTTCAAGTGTCAGTAACTCTTGATTATTTATAACTAACTCTAAAATTTGTTCTCTAAGAGCGATTTTAAGAACAGTTAGCGTATGATTACCTTACTTTTTTATTTTCGATTCGTCTGAGAGCGTTTCAGCAGACATTATTTCAATTAGTTTGTTGTACTTTCTTTAATTCATGATAGAAAGTAGATTTCTTAACACTTGTTGCTCTAAGAATATCAGCAACGCTCATTTTGTTTGTATCTCTATTGTTGTACATATCAATAGCTTTCTTTATATCTCTAGGACTTGAAGATCCTTTACGCCCCATGTGTTTACCTTCTTTTTTTGCACGTTCACGACCTTCTGAAGTTCGTTCAACGATTAAATCACGTTCAAATTGTGCGAATGACCCTAAGATATTGAATAACAATCTATTGATTGAATTGTTATCATCAGCACTGAATAGCATTTGTTCTTTGAGAAATTGAACAGATACACCTCTGTCGTTTAAATCAGACACGATCTTGTTTAAATCTGAAATACTTCTAGCTAGTCTATCAATTTTAGTTACTAGAATTGTATCACCTTTTCTTGCGTGTTTAATCATATCTTTAAGTTGTGTTCTTTGTGCTGTACTTGTAGCAGTCACTTTCTCTTGATAGATATTATCAGGATCAGCACCATTTTTAATTAAGATTTCAATTTGTTTCTCTAAACTGTCATTCTGTTTATTAGTAGTTGATACACGAGCATAACCGATCTTCATATTTATCATCCCTTTGTCTAAAAGTCTGGTATATTTTACACATTTAATTATAGACTATGTTCAAGACAATAATAACCCCTGTTTTCCCTTATTTTTCAGCAGTTTTTGAAGCAGGACAAAAGTGTACACTTTTAGACAAATAAAAAAGTAGTCACAAAAATATGACTACTTTAACTAATTGTGCTTATTATGTTTTCTGATGCTATATTCTTTACTCACGTATGAAATAAATATGATAAATATTGAAAAAGGAATAACACGATTAGATATTTCAGACCATTCCCAAATTGAACCTGTTGAAACATAACTCAGAAAAAATTGACCTATAAAAGCACCTATAATGATATATATACTATATTTGATAAAATCAATATTAAGTTTCATGTTTAATTTCATTCCTTTTCAAGTTGATAATTAATTATACATATATATGGGAAAATATTGCAATTAAACATTTAAGAAAAAACATGCATATAGTATTTCTATTTTTTAAAATTATGTTATAGTTAAGACATGAAAAAGAAGCGTTGCAGATTTGCAACACTTCTAAGAAAAAACACTATGAAAAATCAGTATCAGTTGGTAAATAACGTTCTTCCCTCTCCAAAGTTTAGGACGTTGTTTACTTTTTTTTGTGTCTATTGATAAATTCAGTTGTAAATGAATAAATTGAAAGCGATCCAATTGTCACACTCAATAATGCAACTTCTTTTATATCAAAAAATAAATTCACATTTTTTATTATTATCATCGTCTGAGCCTCCCACAGTTTTATTACTGATAGGACGTGCGTTCAAAGTGTTTTTCTTCTAAAACAATCATAGCATTTATAAAGGGGTTTTCAACGTTTAAACCTTGTAATTTTTTTATTTTTAGGGTTGACTTTTGAAGAAAACGAGCAACGCTTTGCTACTATTCACTCTGATAATCGAAATAAATTTTGTACATAAATTATTGAAAATATATTCATATTAGCAATGACTTTACCTTCAGCAATATCATATCTAAAACTTTAAAATACTTATAAAATATGATAAAATTCAATTAACGAAAATAGTGAGTGTGTTAAACACAAACCCCCGATACTACCGCAAATAGTATCGGGGGTTTTTATATGGGCTAGTGTCGTCTATTTCTTCTTATTCAAGCTAAGCCAATGCGAGAATAATGCAACTATGCACCCACTAACAATGGAGCATAGCACTTGAACGAAAATAGTTAGCATGTTAAACACCTCCCCTCATGACAAACTATCGTCTGAGAGGTAGACGACTATGAAAGTATATCATAGCTTTTTTAGAGTAACTATGATTATCAAATTTTTTAAAATTAATTAATAATATATAGTCTTTTAAATACTTATATAATCTTTTAAATACTTTTTTAAATACTTTTAATACCTTTTAGAATGATTATATCCTTAGAGGGACAAGAAGTTTGAGGTTAATAAGGAGGCTTTTTGCGGATATAAGGAGACTTTTTGCGGATATAAGGAGACTTTTTTCGGGTTTGAGGGAGACTTTTTGCGGATTTGAGGGAGGCTTTTTGCGGATTTGAGGGAGGCTTTTTGCGGATTTGAGGGAGACTTTTTTCGGATTTGAGGGAGACTTTTTTCGGATTTGAGGGAGGCTTTTTGCGGATATAAGGAGACTTTTTGCGGATTTGAGGGAGACTTTTTGCGGATATAAGGAGACAAAAAAATATTGCGTCTCCTTTTTATTTATATTATTATATAAATAAAGGAGGATAATCATGAGTGAAGTAGAATTCAGTAGGATTACAAAATATCAAAATGAAATGAACCTGGTCCCTCTTAGAAATTTTACGGCTGTAGAGATAGATTTATTTTTTGCTATATGTACCAAACTTAAAGAAAGAGGTACTAAAAAAGTAAAATATGAATTTGAAGATTTAAAATCTTTAAGTAATTATCATCCTAAAAACACAACAGAGAGATTTATAAATGATTTAGAACATGTATATGATAAAATGCAAGGTTTAACATATACAGAAAGATCACAAGATAAGATAAAAAAGTTTGTCCTTTTTACATATTATGAAATTGATACAAAAGAAAAATATATTGAAATTTCTTTAAATCCAGAACTGGAACATATTCTTAATAATCTTACTGGGAATTTTACAAGGTTTGAACTGCAAGAATTGACAGGCATAAAATCGAGTTACTCTAAGCATATGTTTAGATTGCTTAAACAATTTAGAAAAACAGGATATTTAAAAATTGAAATTAATGATTTTAGAGATCGTTTAGATATACCAGAATCTTATAGGATGACTGATATAAACAAACGTGTTTTAAATCCTATCATGAGAGATTTATCTACCATTTTTGAGGGTTTAAATATAGATAAGATAAAAAAAGGAAAAAGTATAAAATATTTAGAGTTTAGATTTAAAAAAGAAAGTTCTTCTCAAAAGAAAAAAGAAATAGTATTTGATGAGAACTTAAGAGAACAAAGTGAAAAGATAATGGGAGAATTATTAAGAAAATAAATACACATACACATGGTAGTGTGTATGTGTATTTTAAAGGTTTTTTATAAGTTCATTTATAAACGAAGAAGTAGATTTAAAGTTTTTTTCCTTTGCAATCTTATCTTTTTTTCTTTGACACTAGGATCCAACATAATATTATATCTTTGCTTTATTTCATGTACTGGTTGCTCAGATATTTTTTTAAGAAGGAACTTACATCGTCTGTAGCATCTATTCTAGAGTTTGTATCATTTTTCTTTAAAGATTCTTTTATTTTTTCAGTTTTTTCACTGTTGAATTCGAAAGCCATTTTATTCCTCCTCACCATTAATATAATTAAGTATTAATAAATTGGTATGATGATAATCACCAAAGAACTTTTCATGTTTTTTGTAAAATTTTTTATCAAGAGCCATATCAGTTATAGACTTTTTTCTAAAGTACTATTATTAAATAATTCTTTATGAGGAAATATAGCTATTATATCATCAATTTTATGTAATACTTTTTTGAATTCTATAGAAGACTTCGTGTTATGCTTTACCATATTAGCAATAAAATAAAGATTAGCAGTTAGGTAGCTAAAGTCAATCATTTCATTTTTAAACTCATTAAACCTTTCTAATAAGTTATCTCTAGAAGAAAAACCGTGTTCACTAGGAGTGATGGGGCTAAAAATTGAATGGCTCACAACAACAGCATTTTTAGTTATAGTAGAACAATCAGGGCGTATATCTATAATAATAAAATCAAATTCCTCTAGATTCAATTTATGATAGTTATCTTCTAGCCACATATATAAAAGCATATCTTTATTACTTTTTGTCGTGATGCTCTTTTCTACTTCATCTAAACGCATATATCCTGGAAGAATAGATGAATACTCATCAATTTTAATCATGCACACTTCATCATTCGAAAGTTTGAGTTAAACTACATTGGTGATCTAAGTCTATGTATAAAATACGATTATTTTGATGTTTAAGCCATTGTTCAAAATTATATGTTAAAGTATTATACTGGTGTGGCTCCACCTGTTTCAAATCCAAATGAATTTAAAGGTAATAGTCTTAATTAATTAAATTAAAACTATATTTAGTATGTATTTATCCTTCAATATATAAGACATCGCAAAGTGAATATAGTAACTAATAGAAATTAAAAAGAAGCTAAATTAATAACTTCTTAGTTTCTTATATTTCTAGATTCTTTATATATTATACCTTCACCAATATATTTTATTGGAGTATTATTTTGAATTATTACAGCAGTATTGTCTGGTAACTTTAACCGACCATTTTTATTTGATAAAGCTATATATTCTTTATTGGCATAATAATGACAGGTAATCTCATGGTCATAGATTAAGTTCCATGTATTAATTTTTTCTTTATTTCTTTCATCTAAAATATCAGAGCCTAAAATTATTGCCCCAGCGCTATGTCCATATATACATTTAAAAGAATTTTTTTTAATAAAATGTTCTATTGAATTTTTATCTATTGCTTTTGATAACTTTTTTAAGTCACCTCCAGCAATATATAGGGCATCGTAATTATTATGTTTTGTGTTTCCTATGTCATAACAAATATCAATATCAACAATATTTACAGTTCTCATCATATCTTTGAAATAGTTAAAACTATTTTCTATTGTTCTATGATTCTCGTCTATAGCATGAGGAAGGTATAATATTTTAGGATTTCTATTTAAAATACTTGCAAATTCTTTGTTTATTTCTTTTAAACGTTCAGAGCTACCACCACCACAAATAAAGAAAATCAAATGTAATCACCTCATTTATTTTATATTATACCAATAAGATATGAAGGACTGTCCGATTTTTCAAAGAATTTAAATTGAATAAAAGAAGTAGATAATACTCGGTTAATCATTAAATTGGTTAGCTTTTTATTTTTGGAATATGTAACGCATTGCTAATTATATTACATGATAAACCCCACAACCAAAGGGGTTGTGATTTTGCTTCTTTATAATAATTTAATCTATCTTCAAGAGTTCCAGTATGCAATTCTAATTTATGACCATCAGAATCAGTAAAGTAAATAGATATTTTATCCCTTATATCCCTATTATGTCCTTCTAAAATGTTCACACTACTTTCTTTTAATCTTTGATATCAATAGCTAAACTCGTTTTCATCAATACTAAATGCAATATGTGTGTATGAAAAGTGAATTTCATTTCTAAGAATATCTATTTCTTCATTTAAATCCATAAGCCACCAACAATTAAATAAGCAATTGTTTTCCAATTACTAATAATTCTCCGCGTAGTATGTTTTATAAAAATGCATTGAATCATTGAAGTTACTCACCGAAAAGCAAATATGATTAATTTATTTTAGCATGATGTAGATTCTCCTAACTTTAAATTTTTCATAAACTTTTATTTCATCTTTTTGCAGCATTTGCTGAATTTGAACGTAATTTAATCTTGGAACGATCTGCTGCAGGCAGAGTAGCTGCAAAAACAAGAGGAAGCTTGGGTGGTCGTTCCGAAAAATTGACTGACAGTGATTTAAAATTATTTAAAACATTAGTTGATAGTGGTGCCCCTATAATAACAATTGGTGAAAAATGGAATGTTTCTCGTACAACGATTTATCGATACCTGAAAAAATTGAAAGATTTAAATAAAAGTCATTTAAATCTTTCAACCGTTAAATTATTAGTTTACATAGAAAATATTTTTAAGAATATGCACACCTCCTATATGGAGGTGTTGCTATAGGAAAGCATTTAAAACGTTTAGTAATAGTACCTCCTCCATCTGGCGGAGCTGCAACAGCCTTGTTGATAATAGTATTAGATTCAAATGTTTGAGCCAAAGAGTCGGTCGTAAAACAACATAAAGTAAATGAAGTTATTCCCAGTATAATCATAAATTTATTAAAAATATAATCTCCTTGAAAAAAGTTTGATATATTTGATGAGATAATACTTTTATGTAGAAACACTCATCCTATTGAATATCTCTTATCTACCTATACCATGAAAATCTTCCTCTCTAACCGTTGGAACAGCTAAGGATCAACGGATGCGGTGTAAAAAAGTAACTCATTTAGAAGAAAAAGTCGTTATAATAAAATTATTCAGTGTGAATTTAGGGTCTAATACGCCCCATATCTCTAGGATATGCCGAAGCTTCTTTGATATTTTTTAAATTAAGTATTAAACTTAAAAATCTTTCGAGACCTATAGCAAAACCACCATGCGGTGGAGCACCATATTTAAAAATTTCAGAATAACTCTGAAATTTATTAATAGATATACCTTTTTCAGAAAATGATTTTTCTAGTTCTTTATATTCATTTATTCTCTGACCTCCGGATGTGATTTCTACTCCTTTATAGATTAAGTCATATGATTCTGTATAATTTGTATTTTTACTTTTTTTAGTATACATAGGCCTTTTACTTGCGGGATAATTGATAATAAAAACAAAATCAGCATCTTCTTTTTCTTGAAAGTATTGTCCTATCAGTCTTTCTTCTTCAGTACTAATATCAGAATTATTATCTTGTACATTAAATTGATTTACCAATATTTTCTTAGCCTCTATAAATGTGATTTGTGAAAATTTTGGTTTCTTCAATTGTATTCCTAAGTATTCCAAGTCTTTATTATGATAATTCATTAAATAACTAAATATATATTCAATTATTTCTTTTTCTAAATCAATAAGATCTCTGAAATTCGAAATAAAGGACATTTCTAAATCTAAAGAAGTATATTCATTTAAATGTCTATTTGTATTATGTTTTTCCGCTCTAAAAACTGGTGCTACTTCGTAAACCTTCTCATATCCGCTACATACCATCATTTGTTTATAAAATTGAGGTGATTGTGCTAAATAAGCATTTTGTCCAAAATAATCTAAAGAAAAGATGTTAGATCCACCCTCTGCTCCTTCTCCAACAATTTTTGGGGTAAAAATCTGTATAAATCCTTTTTCCTTTAATTTTTCTTGAAAAGAAGATACTATAGCACTCTTTAGTATAAAAATTTTCTGAGTCTTTGGGTTTCTGTGAGTAAGATATCTATTGTCAAAAAAGATATCTGTATTTAAAATATCTATTTTATCTATCTCTATTGGAGTAGATTCAGATAAGCTTAAAATATCTATTTCGTTAACATGTATTTCCAGACCTATCTCTTGGTTGTTTGTATTTATTACATCTCCTATAATACGTACCGAGGATGATTCTGTTATATTCAAATTCTTAAATTTATTTTTGTCTACAACACATTGAATTTCACCTGATATATCTGACACTATTATAAAATATATATTTTTTAAATTTCTTATTTTTTTAATAGAGCCTTCAATTAAAATATTATCCATGGTGTGATTTATTTTATTTATATGTATTTTTTGTATATGCAATTCAATAACCTCCTAGTAATATTCAATAAATTCAGATAATTTTATATATAATTCTTGATACATTTTTTCTGATAGTATAGATGGCAATGTTTTTCCATTTTTTTCAGGCTCTTTATTTAATGAATTTTTATACGAAATTAGGTTTTCTTTCTCTTCAGACGTACTTAATGATATTTGAAATAGTGATCTTACAATAGCAATAGCATAATCAAAAGAACTAAAAGGTTTGTCAAATAATAAATAATTATCTTTCCACATTAATTGATCACCATAAATAGATGAAAAATCGATGCGTTTATTATCTATTGAGAACGAACAACTTTTTTTCCATATTCTGTTTATAGTTGATGGATTGGAGATAGAGTCATTATTCATATAGATAAATGTTTCAAATTTATCAGATATAATATACTCTAATAATTGATTTAAATTTTCCCCAAGATGAATAATTTTATATTTAAATGAATCATCAATAATTTCATCTAAATGTTTCCAAATTATAAATTCAGAGCTTATTGATAATGTTTCTAATATGCTAGTGGGTAAGAAAATTTTTTGATAGGGCAAATTTTTATTCTGATAACATAAATTTAAAGCATGTCCAAGCTCATGAGTAATAGTTTTTATATCGTACCAACTATTATTCAATGTAATTGAGATATAAGGATTTTTATTCTTGTCTATAATTGTACAAAAGCTTGAGTTTATTGAATTATTTATTGAATATTTAAAATCAAGCAAATTAAATTGGAGATTTTCTTTGTAAATATCTTTTATTTTTTCGACTAAATTTAGCCCTTTATATTTAGGAATAGGATATCTTTCATTGAAGTATTTAGTTCTATTATATTTTTTAATTTCACAATTGTTGATTCTATTGGATTGCTTTATAAAAAATTTAAATATTAAAGGAATTATATAATGTTCGATATAATTATGGATCTTTTTTTTATCTTTAAAGTTGTAGTCAATATATGACAAGTTTTTGTTATGATGATTATGACTAACATTATCTTTAATTATTTTTAAGTAGAGATTATCTATGTAGCGAGAGTATTTCTCTAAGTTGTTATAATATTCCTCAAAACTACTGATTCTGATATCATCATCTAAGTCATATATATTTTTTTGAAATATATTGAAATCTATCCCTTTAAATATCTTAAAATAATTATCCAAAGAGAGAGAAGAGTATTTTTGATGTTTAATATATTTGTACAATTCATTTGTTGAATCTTGAAGAATATAATGCTTATTTTTTTTTGTTAGTTCATATAGTTCATTGTAATAATATTGAATAGAATCAATGTTTTTATCTACATATCTTAAGTGGTTTATTTTCGAAACAATTTCTATAATTTCATTGTTAAAATTGCTCATATCAATAGTCCTATCTAACTAATTTAAATGAAAATGCTACTAATAAGGTTATACTACTCAATAGCAAACAAAATATAAAAGCAAAATTAATACTAAACTCATCCACTAAATAACCAATAAGAACAGTTGATACACTGAAAAGTACGGTTTGGAATATATTGTATGTTGAGAATACCCTTATCATTTCGTCTTCATTATTATTATTTTGTAATAAACTGACTTGTGTAACTTCTTTTCCTTGTTCTGGGAAACCCAAAATGAATAGCAATATAAATAACATTATAATAGAATCTGTAGACATCAGTATACTTATGATAATAATATAGATTATTGATGAAATTATTAATACACTGGATGAAATCTTCTCAAAATAATAACTCCATTTATAAATAATAATTCCTGCAATAATACCACCAAGCAAATACAAAGCATATGAAATTCCCCATGTGATTCTATCACTATTGTATTTTATAATTATTATTTCAAGTAATACTGCTGAAGACCACAATCCAGTAGTCAATAAGTCAAAAAAATCCATGGCAAATACTCTTTTATTTATCTTATTGTGTAAAATGATAGAAAAAGATTTTTTGTCTAACTTTTTTTTATCTTGAGCTGATTTTGTAGATTTAATATTTGGTAGATAGATATATTGAATTAGAATAACTGATAATATAAGCAATAACATTGAAATTATAAACGTTATATTTTCACCTAAAAGTGCTACGAGTATTCCTCCAATAGCCCATGAGGACATCTCACCAATATTTCTCGTTAAAGACATAAGACTATTCAATTTAGTATAATCTTCTCCAAACTTTGGTAAAATGGCATATTCTAACACTGAATCCATACCTGTAAAAATAGGAATTAGAAAAACTATTGTTAATAATAGTATTATTGATATATTATAACTTGAAGATAATAGAAGAATAAGAAGTAAAAATATTCTTATACACCTATTATAAGTAAAAATACTTTTAGGTAATAATGATGAAATTACTTTGTTAATTAAAAGACATCCTAAACTATATCCTACCATGGCAACCACAATAGATAATGAAGATAGTAACACTGAATTTGTCTTCTTATATATAATAGACATTGTAGCAACTACATATAAAGAATCAGATAGTATAGAAAATAAGAAGGATGATAAAAATATAAAATATCTCTTATTCATTACTGATTTTCCTTGTAATCCAAAACAAACAATCATCTCCAAAATCTAATACTGATTCCTTTTCTTTAGCTATATTGGATCTTTTAGTCATTTCAATAACTTCAAAACCATTATCAATCATAATTTGATTCAATATAGTTTGATCTGGTATATGCATATAATATTTCCTATTACTATCCTCAATGATTAAATCTCCTAATTGCTCTAACTTATTGTCAGTTCTATTATGCCATTTTACTTCTTCTTCTTTCCAAAACTCTGTAAAATCAGGATTGTTTCTATCTAATGTTGTAAATATAAAAATACCGTTTTCTTTTAAATGTTTACTTATATTATTTAATAGTTTAATTCTATTATCTAAGTAAGGTATTTGCATGTATCCGTTAAACGAAAAAAAAGCTACATCAAAATTTTTCTCTTCTAATTCTAATAATAGAGCGTCCATACACTCAAATTTTAAGTCCGTATAGTTATTGTTATTTTTATATTTCAGAGCTGCTTTTATCATTTTATTTTCTAAATCAATTCCAAATATGTTTTTGAATCCCTTATCATATAAACCGAAAGTAGTGCGTCCTGCTCCACAACCAATATCAAGTATTTTATCATTTTTGCAGACATATTTATTAAATATACACTCTTCAGATTTCCATAATCCTACAGCTTCTATAGATTCATAGTAATATTCAATTACTTCATCACTAGAAAAATCATTTTTCAAGTTTATTCATTCTCCTTTTTAAAAATTAAGATATCAGAAGAAGTATATTTGTCATTTTCTTTAAAAGATCTTAGAAGTTTTTCAAGTTTATTCTTTATTACATTCTCTATATTATTTCTTTTTAAAGACTGACTATCTCTTAAGCGTTGTTCTCTATCAATAACATATTTTATTATCTTATCTATATCTTGTGCATCGTCACTTTTATTATCTATATTTATACTATTAAATAAATATAATCCTTTATTTTCATACATTTTAATATATTCATTTTTAGTTAATATAGGTATATTTGATTCTAACGAAGAAGAAGCTTCATTTATTATCTCTTCTGGTGGAGATTCTATATAGCTGATACATGTATCTATTAAATAACCATCTTTCGAAAGTACTCTACTCATTTCCGAAATAGCATTTTCTATATTATTTTCAATGAAAGCAATACTGCCACTCGTTACAACCATAGAAAACTCTTCATCTTTATATATAGCTTAAATCCCTTGCGTCCATTAACTCAAATGTAGAATTATAGTTTAACTTTTCAGATATTATATTACTTAAAGAAATCATATCCTGTCTTATATCGATTCCTACAACTTTACTTTATTCATCAACTCATCAGTTGGATTAGTATGATATGTAAATTCAATTTCTGCAATATAGCCAAATAATTTAGTTTTCTCAATATATTGCTCTATCGCTTTTCTAAGATTATCCATGAATGCTGTAGAACCACCACATGTCAATAGCGGTTTAAAAATGTTGTTTTATGGCGGTTTGAAAATGTCGTTTTTTAGCGGTTTAAGTTTGTCGCATGCTTAAGGATTTTTCATTTTTATAATCTTTTAATCGATATGATTCTCCAGTAATTTTAAATACTTTAGAATGGTGAATTAACCTATCTATTATAGCTGCTGATGCAATTGTATTACTAAATGACTCTCCCCAATTAGAAAATGGAATGTTAGTTGTAATTATTGTTGATTTCATTTCATATCTTAGTGACATTAACTGATAGAATAAATCGGCTTGTTCTTTAGTGATGGGAGTATAACCAATTTCATCAATGATAAGTAATTCTATTCTGCTTAATTGTCTTAATGTTTTATTGATGATTCCTTTGGAATCTGAGTCAGTTAGTAAGTCTATTAAATCTTTGAAGGTGTAGAATTTGGTCTTTATATTTTGTTTACAAGCTTCTATTCCTAATGAGATTGCCAAGTGTGTTTTACCAACACCACTGTTACCCAGGAAACAAATATTAATACTATCTTCTAAGAAATGCATAGATTTTAAAGTAAGTATTTCTTGTTGATTTATACTTGGTTGAAACATAAAATCAAAATCATGTAAATATTTTATTTTAGGGAAACGTGCTGAATTCACAGCACGTTTAAATTTTAATTCTGATTGATATTCTATCTCTTTTTCGGTTAAATCAATTAATATTTCAGTTAAAGATTTCTCATTTTTAGAAAGTAATTCAATGTAATTTGGATAGTAAGCTTTGAATTTTTTAAGTTTTAATATTTCAAAATTATTGAGCAATTTTTGATGATTCGTATTCATCTTAAGTCCTCCTCGCTATATTTCGTCATACAGTAATAATGAATTTTCTATATATGTAAGTATCTCTTCATCATCCTTGTGTTTAAATACATCTGATTTTAATATCTCACTCATATCTTCAACGAAATAATTAAATTTTCTTTCAGATAGATTATGTCGTCTTATTAACTCACCATCAAAATAAATAAGCAATTCATCTGTTGAGTCATTGAATATCACCTGTACTTCTTCACCAATGTATTTAGTAGGAACAGAGTATTTACCTTTTCTAAAGTTAACCATCGATTCTTTAGAAACGATTCTAATACATTCATCTTCGATGTAAGTATTTAATAAACTGTCATTAAAAGAATTTAAATGCTCTTTTTCTTCGTAATTGAAAACATCTATAGGTCGTTGATCTGTTGCCTGCGAAATTTCTTCATAATTTAATTCCTGGCATAGATTATTAACCAGCCCAATAAGTTCGACAGCATCATAAAATTCATAATCATAAGGTCTTAAACGTTGTTCAACAAATTTAGCCAATGATTCGACGGATCCTTTGGTTTGAGGACGATAAGGCCTACAAGCAATAGGTTCAAAGTTGGCATCCTTACTAAATTGATAAAACAAATTATTGAAGACGACTTTTTTATATTGTGTTCTCGGTCTATCAACTACGGTTCTCATATTATCGAACCATATTTCTCTTGGAACACCTTCGGTGTATTCAAAAGCATCTTTCAGACATTCAAATAACGTATCTTGTTTTTTATCCCAAGTTAATGTGATATACTTCATTTTTGAATAGTGTAGAACGTAAAGAAAGATATTGAATTGATAAGTTCTGCCAAACTTATCATGCATTATCATATCTTCTTTCCAGTCTACTTGAGCAGCTATACCGGGATTTGTTTCTACGCGTATAGTTGCTTTTTTAGTCTCGTTTAGTTTTTTGTTTTTACAGTATTCTCGCAAAATTGTATAGCGACCTTTATATCCTTTCTTCTCAATGTATTTGAATATTGCCATGGCAGTACATCCTAATTCAATTTTTTCATCAATTATTTCTTTAAACGGATCTAGTTTTGATGTTTTCTTAGTTTGTTTTCTTTTCTTCAGTCCTTCTAATTCATTTTCTTTACCGGCTTCATAATATTTTTTAACTGTTCTTGGATCACAATTATACTGTCGACCCAGCTCGGCATAATTTGGTTTAATACCTTTCATAATATAAAATAGCACTCCTTCATAAATGTCATGTCTCAATCAAATAACCTCCAATCGAAGATTGAGTTAAGACATGATTATATAATTTTGAAAAGAAAAAATGTAGGAAAAACAGCATTTTCATTCCGCCATTTTCCTACATTTTATAACCGCCATTTACACCACATATAATTAAATCAAAATAATTATCTGGAAATGGTAAATTCATTGAATCTCCTTGAATAAATTTTGTAGTGCCCGGAAAAGTGCCTATGCCATTTTTAGAGTTAGCCACACGCACCATTTCCTCATTAATATCTATACCTATAACAGTGGAACCTGTACTTCTTGCAATCTCTCTAGCTACATAACCAGTATTGCATCCTGAGTCTAAGACAATTGAATTTGAAAATAAAGGTACTTCTTTTATAACTTTTTTTACAGAATCTTGTCCTCCTGGTGGTATATTTGGTTGCCTTAGGTGAGCACAAAAATCTACATACGTCATTTTATTGATAGTATCGATACTTACATCTTCAAACAAAATATTTTCCTCCAAGATATATTTATTTTTAATTAAATTAATGCTATCATTATTTTATAATTAAAAGAATAATATTTCAATGATTATAATTAAAAGAATAATAAAGAGAGGAGATTTATGGAAGTTAAAATACTTGATTACAATGAAATTAATGACAATTTTAAGATTTCTTGGGATTCTATGATTTCTGAATATGAATTAAATTGTTTTTATTCATATTCCATATGGCTAGATACAATAAGTAAAAGTAGCGCGATTAGTCCGAAGTTATTAACAGTGTTTAAAGATGAAAAATTACTTGGAGGAATGATTATTGATATTTTAGGTACAAATCAAGTTTCAAAAGATTACAATCCTAACTATTTATTAAGTGACTATAATCCTTCTATAGAACTACCGACAAATTTTGATGTGCTTAGAAAAAAATTAATAAAATGATTCTTTGTACAAATAGATCATCAACTTTATTTGATTTTAGATTTATTGAAGATATAAATAATGATGAGAAAAAAATAATATTTGAAGAAAGTATTATTTTTTTATAAAGATTACGCTTACCTATAATTTTTATGTATGTTCCTGATAGCGATAGTATTGTAAATCAAGTCTTAAAGAAAAAGCATTACATAAGATACTTTATAAACAATAATTATTACTTACCGCAAGTATCATATGAAGATTATTTAAATCTATTTAAATCTATTTAAATCTAGAAAAAAGAAAAATATCTAAATTGCAATTACAAGTTAGCCACCCTGACAAATCTAGTTCATATAGAATCCTAGGGATTCAATCAGTATGTTCTCCTTGATTAGCTCCTTCAAAAACACTTTCATCGCTGACTGTCCCTTTAGTATCTTACGTGGATATCTGTTCATCCATTCCTGGATTTTATGGACGGTATAAGCTGTTACAGTTGAAATGGGGATACCTTTAGGAATATGCCGGCGAATAAATCTGTGCTGATTTTCTTTCGTCCCTCTTTCCCAAGAGGCATAGGGGTGAGTGAAGTAGACTTCAGATAATCCCTTGAGGCATTCAGAAAGATCGCTGAATTCAGGTCCGTTATCTGATGTGACGGACTTGAATATTTTAGGGAAAGCATCTCCTGTTTCCTTTATCAGATGACGTAGTGCATTGACTACATGGCAACTTTGTTTACCGTCAATCTTTAAGATAAGTTCATACCGGCTTTTTCTCTCAACCATCGTGAGGAAAACCTGATCTTCCCCAGACTTCTGGCCGACAACGGTATCTATCTCCCAATGTCCGAAGGTCGTGCGTGTATCCACTGCATGAGGACGTAGTTCGATAGACTGACCCAGCACTTTTTTATTAATACGAGTAAAGCCTGTCGGCTTCTTATTCTTAAGCTTTAACTTCATCAGAAGATTGATATTACGTGTCTTTATCAGTTTTCTGTCAATCCAGTTATAGAGTGTCTTTATACAGGGTATGAATCTTTCTGGAAAAAGCTTAGCTTTCTTAGCAAGCATAATAACGGAAGCCGGAAACATTTCCTGATGTATCATCAGATGATCGGCCCATTCAACAAAGGGATTATCTGTAATGGGAAGAGGACGACGTCCTGACTTGATACGATTTTCAAAGTATCTATCCTGAGCAAGATCAGGTGAATAGACGCACTTGTAGTAAGTGTAGATTTTATTATTCTGTACCTGCTGGCTCTTTTGTGTGTACATGCCGCGCTTTATCTCATTATTGATGGTCTGTGGCGCTCTACCGAGCTTTCCAGCTATTTGTCTGTTTGAATATCCTTCATTGATCAACGTCTGTATGATGATTCGTTCATCTCTAGAAAGGTGTTTGCCCTTAACGGTTTTCGTGTTACCATTGATATGCGTCATACGAATTTATTCCTTTATTGTCGGTGTGAGAACTACAATATTAACATGAATTCGTCATGGCGTATTTTTTTATAAACAATTAATGTATCTTCCACCTTAGGTGGCTAACTTGATTCTATAACTTACCGTTTTAATTTAAAATCAAGATCATGCTTTTTATTCAAAATAAACACCCCTAAAGTTGAATTTTAAGGTTCAACTTTAGGGGTGCACTTCACAATCACTCGGTTTTTGCTATGTATATAGCAAAAACAAAGATAATATTTCTTGAATAAATCGTAACAAAAAAATGAATATTACGCAATAAATGTATGTGATTTTAAAAAGAAATTAATCACAAATCACTTGTGATTAATTTCTTTATAGTGTATATTCTATATATAGAATATACACTATACGTTATAGATTTTGGAATAGGAGCTGTTATAAATGACAGTAATCACAATAGGAAATTTTAAAGGTGGCGTTGGAAAAACTACTGTTTCTACTATGCTTTCTTATATTGCTTCTGAACACTACGATAAAAAAGTACTTCTTGTAGACTTTGATCCACAAGGAAATGCATCCGCAATTATGAAAAGAACTTTTCCTAATCATTCAGAAAACAAAATGTCTTTAATTGATGCGCTAAAAACTAATGATATAAATAATTGTAAAATTCATTTAAGTGAGAACTTGGACTTATTGCCTGCTGAGCCTAGTTTGGCCAATCTATCAGATGAAATCGCTAAAAATAATATACAGACAAAACGTTATATTTTAAAACGAGTATTAGATACCATTAAAGATCAATATAATCTAGTCTTGATTGATGTACCTCCCACTATCAATTCAGATTTTACTAATAATGCTGTATATGCCAGTGATTTCATTGTTATGGTGTTTCAAACTCAACAGTCAGCTTATGAAAGTAGTTTAGCTTTCGTCAATTTTTTAAGAGACAGAAAAAAAGAATCTAATTTATCGTTCGATTTAATTGGTGCCATACCAGTTTTAATTAAAAAGAATGGATTAATTGATACTCAAATAATCGAAAAATCAAAGAAAACATTTGGCGCTGCACTATTTCAAAGCCAAGTATACCAAAGAGAAAGAATTAAGAAGTTTGGTGCTAAAGGTATCAAAAATGAAGACATTCATGACAAAATGGTGATGAAAATGTTTAA
Organism: Macrococcus sp. 19Msa1099; assembly: GCA_019357535.2. NCBI lineage: Bacteria > Bacillati > Bacillota > Bacilli > Caryophanales > Staphylococcaceae > Macrococcus > Macrococcus psychrotolerans. The sequence continues at coordinate 31,730 of CP079956.2, read as the reverse complement.
TGATATTTATTTAGAATTGTTTGAAAGATTAAGCACAATAAATACTACGAGGTGATTGTAATGTCAGGATTTTTAGATAATATAGATACTTCTGAAGTTAAATATACTCCGAATTATAGTGTATCAAAAGAGTCAGCAACTATTCGAGTTAGAAAAGATATAAAAAAAAGATTAGAACGAATGAAAGTAGATGAAGATATTAAAATTATTGATATTGCCTCAGAAGTACTTGAAAAGTATTTAAGAGAAAAGGGGTATTAGTAGTTGATGGAGGGGGAAAGAGTTGAATATCGGCGAATTTATAAAGCGTAGACGTTTAGAAATGAATATAACACAAACTCAACTTTCTAATGGTATTTGTACACAGGGACAAATTAGTAAAATTGAAAAGGGGGAGATTGATCCATCATCTGAGATACTCGTTAAAATAGCAAAAAAGTTAGACTTATCTTTAGATGATTTATTCAATTTAACTCCATTAGAAAAAATAAATATACGTAAAGATAGTATGTTCCATATTAAAGGATTGATTAATAGTAGGAACTATAAACAATTAGAATATATTATTAAAAGTACAGATGTAAAGAATCTAAGTTTAGAAGATAGTATTTATATAGAATGGGCAAAATTAATAACTGATTACAATTTATATAATAAAGATATTCTTAAAGATTTAAAAATTATTTTACAGAGTAGTGAAATGAAGATTTCAGTTAAATTGAAGTCAATTATTTACAACACAATAGGTATTATCTATAAACAAAGGTATGATTATACACAAGCGAAATACTACTTCAAAAAAGTTAAAGAGCTAAATCCCATAAACACAGAAGATTTTGAATACATTTTAAAAATGTATTTAAATCTTTCAAACATATTATTCGAAGAAGAACAATGGGATGAATTATATGAAACATGCGTGGAGTCAATACAAATTTCATATAACTCAAATAATATGGTCGTTTTACCTGAATTAATATATAGTAAAAACTATTCTCTCAATAAGATTAGTAATTCTATTCGAAATAACATTAAAGACTTAGAATTCGCTTCATATTTAGCAGACAAGCAAAATAAAAGAATAGTAAAAGAAATGATTGAAGAATATCTAGCTACTCTTTAATAAAACAGCTTCCAGGAACCAAGCGATTATTTTCTTAGTTCTTGGAAGCTGTTTTATCAAAGAAATGAAGGTGCCATATTAACTACACCAAATAAAAAATATATCTGGAGGAGGTAAAACGGAAAAATCAATACAACTAACCATAAATTATATTTTTATATGGTAAGTTATAGAATCAAGTTAGCCACCTAAGATGGAAGATACATTAATTGTTTATAAAAAAATACGCCATGACGAATTCATGTTAATATTGTAGTTCTCACACCGACAATAAAGGAATGAATTCGTATGACGCATATCAATGGTAACACGAAAACCGTTAAGGGCAAACACCTTTCTAGAGATGAACGAATCATCATACAGACGTTGATCAATGAAGGATATTCAAACAGACAAATAGCTGGAAAGCTCGGTAGAGCGCCACAGACCATCAATAATGAGATAAAGCGCGGCATGTACACACAAAAGAGCCAGCAGGTACAGAATAATAAAATCTACACTTACTACAAGTGCGTCTATTCACCTGATCTTGCTCAGGATAGATACTTTGAAAATCGTATCAAGTCAGGACGTCGTCCTCTTCCCATTACAGATAATCCCTTTGTTGAATGGGCCGATCATCTGATGATACATCAGGAAATGTTTCCGGCTTCCGTTATTATGCTTGCTAAGAAAGCTAAGCTTTTTCCAGAAAGATTCATACCCTGTATAAAGACACTCTATAACTGGATTGACAGAAAACTGATAAAGACACGTAATATCAATCTTCTGATGAAGTTAAAGCTTAAGAATAAGAAGCCGACAGGCTTTACTCGTATTAATAAAAAAGTGCTGGGTCAGTCTATCGAACTACGTCCTCATGCAGTGGATACACGCACGACCTTCGGACATTGGGAGATAGATACCGTTGTCGGACAGAAGTCTGCCGAAGACCAGGTTCTCCTCACCATGGTTGAGAGAAAAAGTCGCTATGAACTTATCTTAAAGATTGACGGTAAACAAAGTTGCCATGTAGTCAATGCACTACGTCATCTGATAAAGGAAACAGGAGATGCTTTCCCTAAAATATTCAAGTCCGTCACATCAGATAACGGACCTGAATTCAGCGATCTTTCTGAATGCCTCAAGGGATTATCTGAAGTCTACTTCACTCACCCCTATGCCTCTTGGGAAAGAGGGACGAAAGAAAATCAGCACAGATTTATTCGCCGGCATATTCCTAAAGGTATCCCCATTTCAACTGTAACAGCTTATACCGTCCATAAAATCCAGGAATGGATGAACAGATATCCACGTAAGATACTAAAGGGACAGTCAGCGATGAAAGTGTTTTTGAAGGAGCTAATCAAGGAGAACATACTGATTGAATCCCTAGGATTCTATATGAACTAGATTTGTCAGGGTGGCTAACTTGTAATTGCAATTTAGAAATTACAAAATCTTCATATTTATTATATTTTTATGATAAACTTTGGAATTTACGAACGCTTTAAATGCAAGGAACCTCTGGTGAAGAAATCCACTTCACCAGGGGTTTTTTTATTGTGAAAAACAATCCATGTGTCATAAGATTGCATAATTTTTAACTGCATATCGTAGTATCAAAAGTTTCACTACCAGCTAAAGATCGAGCTTGTGTTCAACTAATAAATCAATACAAGGGTAAAGCTACGCCGACAAGTCGTCCTTGTATTACTTTAACTTTGATACTCACTTCTATTTGTAAAAATTAAATACGCAATCTTACAACACACAAAAGATTGTTGTAGAAAAAATGGAGGGAATTATATGGCAAGTCCAAGTTTATATGAAGTTTTGAAAACGTCGATTGTAAAATTAAGCTAGACAACTAAAAAAGCCTTCTGTGCTAAACTCAATATGTATTTCCGACCAAAGAAAACATAAGGAGTTAGTACAGAATGGCCTATAAACATCTTAACACGGATGAACTCACGTTCATAGAATCATATTATCATCAAGATCTTTCGGTAAAAGAAATCGCAAAGAGATTGAAACGATCAAGACAGACAATTTATAACGTAATAAATGCACTTAAGACAGGTATAACTGCACTGGAATATTACCAGGAGTATAAGCAAAGAAAATCAAATTGTGGCAGACATAGAATAGTACTTCCAGAAAATCAGTCAGCTTATATTCGAGAAAAAGTAGCCGATGGCTGGACACCTGACACTATTATTGGCAGAGGTGAACACCCGATTGATTGTTCTGTAAAAACTCTTTATAGAATGTTTAAGGAAAACGTCTTTTCGGTACAATCTTTACCTATGAAAGGTAAAAGGAAGCCAAATGGTCATTGTGAAAAAAGAGGTAGACAGGCTTTCAAAAGACACATTTCTGAAAGAATATAAGAATTTCCTTTCTTCTTTCAAGAATTTGGTCATCTTGAAGGTGACACTATCATTGGCCGTAATCATGGGAGTGCTGTCATAACCTTAGTAGAAAGGATCTCTAAGATGATTATCACTATACGACCTCAAGGTCGCAAGGCAGATGATATTGAAGATGCGCTTCACTCTATGTTTTCAGCTTTACCTGCTCATATATTTAAATCGATTACTTTCGATTGTGGTAAGGAGTTCTCCAACTGGAAAACCATCTGTAACCGACACGATATCTCGATATTCTTTGCTGACCCCGGCACTCCATCGCAACGTGGATTGAATGAACATTCTAACGGGATACTTAGACGCAGTGGATTAGATAAAGAATTAGACTTTAATTCAGTCACTGATGATCATATCATTAGTGTTGCTCAAAATATTAATCATCGTCCTAGAAAATCGCTGGGCTATAAAACACCATTGGAAGTATTTATGAGTTTCATCGAAGATGAGGAATTGTCTAGCTTATTTTGACAAACGAAAAATACATAATTTGGATATAATTTATAGACTAACAACTTTAAAGTTTAATAAGAAGGAGTACGAAAGATGAATCAATTTAAAGACAAACAGTTTTTAAGTAGTTTTATAATGTTTTCAATCCCTTTCGCGCTCGTTTTTGATTCAGTTATATTTGGTATATTGTTTGGATATGTCTTTGCCCAAGCATTTTATTCAAGTGGCAAAGATAAATGAACTGGTTTGGTGTCTCATTCCTGGATATTTCTCTCTTGTTTCAGCTTTTTAATTTGATTGAATAATTTCAGAATCATAAATACGAAAAGTAAGATGATGATGAAATAAATCATGCTGATAAACAATTTTAGAGTTGTACTCAACGTGTCATTTAATATAATTGGCGATAATGTAGCGGAAAATGTAAATTTAATAACCGGATCAAATACTTTAAAAATTTGATCCGGTTATTTATTTCGTTTCAATAATTATCAAGTATCTAATTTCGCTTTCTTCGGCCAAATAAAATAACTGATTGTGATGATAAAATCAATGATGAGGACAATCTTCCATATATTTATTACGCCCATTAAATTATTCAGAGATGACGGATTGTTTGCAACAACCTGCATCAGGTAGATAAGCCCATATGCGATAAGAAATGCAATGATGTGTTTAAAAAAGCTCTTTAAGTATTGCTTTGCATATTGGTTTCCGTATATTTTTTGAGGAGGTGTTTGTTTTAAGTATAATACTTTAAATTTTTCATCTGCCCAATTGATAAAGTCTTTACCGAATACAATTGAAATAGAAATGTATACAGCAGCGATACCATGTGCAATTTCTGCTGTTCCACCTTGGTATAGATTGAATGTTGTAGCGATAATTAAAAACAGGTCAACTAGTATTGTACATGATAATAATGACATACTAAGTTTTTCTTTATGAAATATATATCTTGTTACTAATCCGAGAACTATGAACATCCAAAATAGAATTTCAGCTGCAATGATCAATGTTATGATGATACTCACTTTACTCACTCCATCCATGATTGAATTTCTTCCGTTATGATTTGTTCTACTAAAGTGTTTGATAATTGTTTCGGCTGATAAAGTTTATGTAACGCTAATCCATCAATTAAAGCATGCAGTTTTGTGATGGCTTTTTCTTTGTCGATTGACTGATTAATTTTATTGGCTTGTTGCAACAGTTCAAATGATGTTTGTACTAATATATAGATTTCATCACTCATTGTGTTTTCATCAATTGCGCTATTTTCCTTCTGCACCGCTAACCACACAATCATATCCGCAGTCCTTTTCTTATCGAGCGGCATTGTTAGTAATATTGCATCGACAATTCTTTTTTCAAGAGGTAAGTTTCGGTCCAAAAATATTGATTTGATATTTGATTCAATTGATTCAGTAAGCATATTTAGTATTTCTGAAAGTAATGCTGACTGGTTTGGAAAGTAATACCTGATTTGTCCTGGTGTCATTTTCGCTGCATTGGCTATACTTCTAACAGATGTACCTTGTTTACCTAACTCCTGAATATTATGATAAGCAATTTCTAATATTAGGTGCTTTTTCTCTTCGTGATTTACTATTTTCGGCATCGTCAATCTCCTTTTTAACACAAGTGTATTAAATAATATAATCTCATTTTAATACATGTGTGTTAAAAAAGAAATAATATGATATGAAGTTCAGTTAAATTACGTTTTTCAGAATAGTTATTGCTGTACTTCCGATGTGATGGATACTAATAAGTTCATCGTTCATAATTTGAGCTAATGATATCTTTTCATTTTGGAACATATTTGGCCATTCAGAATTATACGGGAGAACTTCTAGTTTGCGCATAGGAAACCTCCAACTTAAAATTGATTTTAATATTATTACAGCAATATTTATCAAAAACAAATCGCACATAACAGTTACAATATTTACGAGGTGATGCATATTGGGCCAGGATAATATCAATCAGATTATTGAATTTGTTGAAGAAAACTTACTAGAAAATTATACGTTAGAGGATTATGTAAAGCGCACAGGTTATTCAAAGTTTCATTTGATGAGAATGTTCAAGAGAGCAACTGGTTATACATTTTATGATTATATTTTAAGTAGACGTATTGCTTATGCGTCACAATATTTATTGTATACCGATATTAGTATTATCGATCTGGCATTTGTACTGAACTTTCAATCTCAGGAAGCATTCTCGAGAAGGTTTAAATCAGTGTACGGCTTACCACCTGGTAAATATCGAAAATTGATGAGTGGATTAGCAAATGACAATAAGGGGGAAGAATTGATGACTTCAGAAAATATTAAGGGATGGACTGTAACCGGTACTGCACCTAATCTTTACGAAACAAGATTGGATGCAAAAGTATATCATAGTGGACAAAAGTCAGCTCTATTATCATCCAAAAATGATGATGCAACTTATAATGAGAATACTTTTGGTACATTGATGCAAAGTATCTCTGCAAAGTCTTATATTAATAAACGTGTGAAATTCTCGGCATTTATTAAGACAGAAGAGGTTGATAAATGTGGTGTCTGGGCTAGGATTGATGATGTAAAATACGATATATTGCAGTTTGATAATATGATGGATAGAGCAATTATTGGTACAAATGAATGGAACTATTATTCTGTCGTACTGGATGTTAGTGAAAGTGCGGCATCAATGCATTTTGGTGTATTGTTATTAGGTAAAGGCAAAGTATGGATCGATCAGTTTAAGGTAGAAGAAGTAGATTTATCTATTCCTAATACAGACACTTTAGCAAAGCCACAAGATTTGCCTTCATTACCAACAAACCTGGATTTTGAGGAGAGATAATATGAACAGAAAACTTAAACTGAAGTTTATCAATTTTTGTATAGGTTTAATATATCGTCGATTGTAAAATTAAGCTAGACAACTAAAAAAGCCTTCTGTGCTAAACTCAATATGTATTTCCGACCAAAGAAAACATAAGGAGTTAGTACAGAATGGCCTATAAACATCTTAACACGGATGAACTCACGTTCATAGAATCATATTATCATCAAAATCTTTCGGTAAAAGAAATCGCAAAGAGATTGAAACGATCAAGACAGACAATTTATAACGTAATAAATGCACTTAAGACAGGTATAACTGCACTGGAATATTACCAGGAGTTTAAGCAAAGAAAATCAAATTGTGGCAGACATAGAATAGTACTTCCAGAAAATCAGTCAGCTTATATTCGAGAAAAAGTAGCCGATGGCTGGACACCTGACACCATTATTGGCAGAGGTGAACACCCGATTGATTGTTCTGTAAAAACTCTTTATAGAATGTTTAAGGAAAACGTCTTTTCGGTACAATCTTTACCTATGAAAGGTAGAAGGAAGCCAAATGGTCATTGTGAAAAAAGAGGTAGACAGGCTTTCAAAAGACACATTTCTGAAAGAATAGAAGAGTTTCCTTTCTTCTTTCAAGAATTTGGTCATCTTGAAGGTGACACTATCATTGGCCGTAATCATGGGAGTGCTGTCATAACCTTAGTAGAAAGGATCTCTAAGATGATTATCACTATACGACCTCAAGGTCGCAAGGCAGATGATATTGAAGATGCGCTTCACTCTATGTTTTCAGCTTTACCTGCTCATATATTTAAATCGATTACTTTCGATTGTGGTAAGGAGTTCTCCAACTGGAAAACAATCTGTAACCGACACGATATCTCGATATTCTTTGCCGACCCCGGCACTCCGTCGCAACGTGGATTGAATGAACATTCTAACGGGATACTTAGACGCAGTGGATTAGATAAAGAATTAGACTTTAATTCAGTCACTGATGATCATATCATTAGTGTTGCTCAAAATATTAATCATCGTCCCAGAAAATCGCTGGGCTATAAAACACCATTGGAAGTATTTATGAGTTTCATCGAAGATGAGAAATTGTCTAGCTTATTTTGACAAACGAAAGACAATAAAAATAAGGGGTTATAATAATATAATAACCCCTAAGAAATCAAATAAAAACGGCCCCTATAATCCAAATTCTAGATTATAGGGGCTATTTATTTATTTTAATAATATAATAACCCTAAAAGGAGGACGTTATGCCATACGGTTCTGTTGCAAAGTTTTCCAAAAAATCTATTTTAGTTTAAAATTGAGAAAAAAGACAGAGAGGACAGAGTAATGAATCATTTTAAAGGCAAACAATCAAAATTAACTACGCTGCTTATAATCATAGTATTTCTTTTCACTATATTTACTTATTTAAATTCTAAAGTTATTTATGTTTCAAATACAGGTAAAAATCATTATCCAGGAACAAATAATAAACCTATAAGAAGCATTAATAAAGCTATTAATATGGCTTTACCTGGAACAACAATAAAAATCAAGCCTGGAATATATAAAGAAGCCGTACATATAAATAAAAATGGATTTCCCTTTTTACCTATAAAAGTAACAGGTATGTACGGAAAAACAAAATTAATTGGTAATATTGATAGATCTGAAAAAATAATAAATATTCGTAATTCTAACTATATAAATATATCAGGTTTAAATTTATCTAATTTAAAAGCCACTAATTCAGAACAAACACCAACTGCTATAAATATAGATGGACACTCTAAGTCTATAATAATTAAAAATAATATAATTCATGACATTGAAACAGACTATAAAGAAGGCAATAGTCATGGTATTTCTGCTTATGGTAAAGGAATATCTAACATTCAAATAGTAAAAAATAAACTATATAATTTAAAATTGGGTAATAGTGAAGCTTTAGTTTTAAATGGAAATATTAATAACTTCAAAGTATCAAACAATCAGATTTTTGATAACAACAATATTGGCATAGATATCATTGGTTATGAAGGTATTGAATCCAATGATAAATTAGACAAAGCAAGGAATGGTACAATCTCGAATAATAGAGTTCAAAACAATACAAGTAAACATAATCCTTCTTATAATGGTGATCAATCTGCTGCTGGAATATATATTGACGGTGGAGAAAATATAGTAATATCTGATAACATATCTGCTAATAATGATATAGGAATTGAAATAGCTAGCGAACATAAGAATAAAAATGCTGTAAATATTTTAGTAAAGAAAAACATTATTAAAAACAATGGCTACACTGGTATAGCAATTGGTGGTTACAACCAAACAATGGGTGGGGTAAAAAAAATTAGATTATTAAATAACAGATTAATCCATAATGACCAACAACAACAGTTTGGTGGAGAAATTTTATTGCAATACAATATAAATGATCTAATTATAACTAAAAATGCTATATCCCCTAACAAAAATGGTTACTTACTAATAAAAGATAATAAGAGTGGAAAAAATATCAATATAAAACATAATAACTACAACTTAAAAGGTAGTAATAAAATAATTTGGAATAAAAAAGAAGAATATCTACGTTAAATTGAGTATTCTTCTTTTTTATTCCAAATTATTTTAAGATTAAATTAAATATTTAACTATCTATCGCTTTGGACCAATGTCAAATATTTAGACACAAAATGAGATACGTCTTCTTAGACCAATGTTCTTTCATATTTCCGTGTTCAGAAAATAATAATTGTTGAACAGATGGCATTACATTCTATTATTAATATATAGAACTATTAATAAGAGTGGTTAAAGCCTGTCAAAATAGACTTAATGATAAGTACCATATATTGATGAAGGATTGTAACATCATATAACAAATGTCATCATGACATAAAAAACACGTTCGCAGATTTAGGGGGTTTACCCTTATATCTAACTCATAAATGTAGATTACTGCTAAACTTGTGAAAATAATATAGATCAACGCTATTTAAAGTTTTTAAAAAATAAATATACAAAATTTGTTTATAATGGGTTATTATTAAATAAAATAAATATTAAAGGAGTTGTTACTATTAAGAAAATAAAAGTAATTATGGTGATGCTATTGACGATTATGACGCTCTCATTTAATTTTGAAGGTGAAGTAAGCGCTTACAGCAGGCTTACAGGAGGGAATGTAAGTTATGGACATCCAGCTACTGATAATTATTATTCAAAGGATGGGAATTTTACTTTGAAGATAAGAGTAGGGAAAATTAGTAACAACAAATATAAAAAGAGAATCTTAGTTACTGTTTTTGAAGATGGATGGATATTAAAGCGAAATGTTGTTTGGGCTTATTATAATGCAGGTGATCATACAATAAAAGTTAAAGGTTCTCCTAACTCGTATTTTTATATCACATATGCGTTGGAACCTGTTGATAATAAAGGCACATTTAACCCTGCTAAAACTACTATAAGCGGAAAATTAATCGATAACTAGGAGTGTGTAAAATGAAAAAAAATAATGTTGTTTTTTTTACTCTTATATTAATAGGTGTAGCTATTTCTTTTCTAAACGTTTCATATGCAAATGCTCAAGAAAGTGAATATTTAACTATTCAAAGTAAAAAAAACTTAGAAACATTAAATGAAAATCCTAATATTTTGAATGAGTTAGTTAGAAACGTAAATAAAGATTTAAGTAATGGTGCTTCTAGTAGTCTAGAATCATATAAATTTGAAGATGGTAGTGAAGTGTATGTAGGAGTTGAAGAAAAGCAAAAAGATTCTTCTTTAAATCAATCTAATCAAATAATTTCATTTAAAGCCATAAATTCAGGTTCATATAGAACCAAAGATTACCAAGCATATGTGGGCTATAAAGGCCCAGGATTTGATTTTAAACATAGAGTATCAGGAACATTTCAATATAATAAAACAAAAAAAGTTGTTCGAAATGTAACATTTGATCCCCAATTATCAGGAACATTTTACAGCAAGTCAGAAAAAACATATGTAGAAAAGCACAATGCAGGAACACACCTTGTAAATAGTACGGGTCATTTTACAGCATTAAAAGTTTTCGCTCAATATACTACAAAAATCAAAGTAGCGTGTATTTATAATGGCACATTTAATGTCACAGAGGCAAGAGTAGTTAAATAAAGTGACAAAATTAATAATATATTACCTATAAAGTTCTTATCATTTATTTAAAACTTTATAGGTTTTTTTTGTTGATCTAGTTGCATGAAAAATAGTCGTTTTTCATGCAACTAATTTTGGTTTATTTGAAAAGTAATTATTAGATTAATTTTCTCTTTCTCTTTTTAAATGTTTTATTAATTCTTTATTTTGTTCGATTAGTATCTCACTATTTCTTCTGATTTTATATACATCAAAAAAAATCAAGAAAAATATAAAAAGTAGTATAAGTATCATAATAGTATCGCCCAATAAGCCTACCTCCTTTTAATTTTTGTATAAGAATATTTTCATAATAATATACATTTAATGTATTTACAAATTTTAATATAATAAAATAAATAATTCTTTCATTTATATTAGCTCTTTTATTATTAGGAATTGGTGTTCGATATACCAATATTCCCTCAATTATTTATATGCAAAAAAATATTCTTGAAAATATTAAAGGATCCTTTTTTGGTATTGTAAATAGTAGCATACAAAGTACAGTGCCTCTTGGGTTCTTATTAGCTGGAATTCTATTTGATATTAATTCTATGAGTTTGTGGACAGCTCTTAAAAATAAAGAAAAAAAGGAATGTAAAAGGTTGAATCTTTATATTAATTATATTGTTTTTTTACTAACATACTCAATTTTTTAACCCTGTTTCTAATTTGTCTATTTTTTGAGGTGCAGGTCGCCTGTTGTATTTTTTATTTCCGTCGATTGTAAAATTAAGCTAGACAACTAAAAAAGTCTTCTGTGCTAAACTCAATATGTATTTCCGACCAAAGAAAACATAAGGAGTTAGTACAGAATGGCCTATAAACATCTTAACACGGATGAACTCACGTTCATAGAATCATATTATCATCAAAATCTTTCGGTAAAAGAAATCGCAAAGAGATTGAAACGATCAAGACAGACAATTTATAACGTAATAAATGCACTTAAGACAGGTATAACTGCACTGGAATATTACCAGGAGTTTAAGCAAAGAAAATCAAATTGTGGCAGACATAGAATAGTACTTCCAGAAAATCAGTCAGCTTATATTCGAGAAAAAGTAGCCGATGGCTGGACACCTGACACCATTATTGGCAGAGGTGAACACCCGATTGATTGTTCTGTAAAAACTCTTTATAGAATGTTTAAGGAAAACGTCTTTTCGGTACAATCTTTACCTATGAAAGGTAGAAGGAAGCCAAATGGTCATTGTGAAAAAAGAGGTAGACAGGCTTTCAAAAGACACATTTCTGAAAGAATAGAAGAGTTTCCTTTCTTCTTTCAAGAATTTGGTCATCTTGAAGGTGACACTATCATTGGCCGTAATCATGGGAGTGCTGTCATAACCTTAGTAGAAAGAATCTCTAAGATGATTATCACTATACGACCTCAAGGTCGCAAGGCAGATGATATTGAAGATGCGCTTCACTCTATGTTTTCAGCTTTACCTGCTCATATATTTAAATCGGTTACTTTCGATTGTGGTAAGGAGTTCTCCAACTGGAAAACAATCTGTAACCGACACGATATCTTGATATTCTTTGCTGACCCCGGCACTCCGTCGCAACGTGGATTGAATGAACATTCTAACGGGATACTTAGACGCAGTGGATTAGATAAAGAATTAGACTTTAATTCAGTCACTGATGATCATATCATTAGTGTTGCTCAAAATATTAATCATCGTCCCAGAAAATCGCTGGGCTATAAAACACCATTGGAAGTATTTATGAGTTTCATCGAAGATGAGGAATTGTCTAGCTTATTTTGACAAACGAAATAAATTAAAGCCTAGACATTTTCTTACTTTAATTTTATTCAATTATTATTCTTATGCCAATTCAGTGCTCGTTCTTCTAGTGCTTGGACAAAGTCATTTTTTCCTCTAATATATTCATCAATAGTTGTATTGTTATCATTAGTCAGCTTTAGTTTTAATTGTCCATAATCCTCAACTTCATTTGGATGATTGATTAAGTAATCTTTAAAAGCTAAATGGCGATGAACATGTTGATTTCCTATTTCATATACATGTAAATGATGAGTTCTATCATCCCTGCCTTTTTGAAAATATCGACGCCCAGAAATTCCGTTTTCGCCCATCGCCTCATATCCCATTTCCGCTAACATATTATTATAATTATCTAATTTACTAATATCTTTAACGGTTATTAGTATGTCTATAATAGGTTTAGCATATAAATTAGGAACCGAAGTACTGCCTATATGATTTATACCAATGATTTCAGCTGAAAGTACTTCCGTGAGTGCTTGAGCTTCATTTTTAAACATGTTTGTCCAAGCGGGGTTGTATGGTGCTATTTCAAGTTTACGCATAAACCTACTCCTTTAAAATAGTTATATATTGTCTTTGTAAATTTATTATGAATTTTATCTACTCCACATTCTCTTTTCTTCTTTCTTTTTCTTCTTATTAGTTTGATTTTGTTGTTCTTGTTCTTGTGACTGGAATAGCTGTGTCATCGTATATAATAAATGATTTGATAATGCTAATAATTTATTACTTTGAATAAATTCTTTTTTACCTTTATTTTCATTTTTTTCATCAGCTATATGTTTTTCTATGATTTCATCTACTGGAACATTATTATATCTTTCTAATTTTCCAATTAATTGCGTTTTACTGTAATTAGTCAGATCATCTACTAAATGTTTATGATTTTTAGGTAATAATTGAGATAGTTCATCATCAATAAAGTATTGATGTTTATTAAGTTCCAACATTTTTTGTTCAATGAATAACTCATTTACATTAAACATCATGGAATCATTTTTATTATTTATATCAGATTTTTGTTCTCTTTTCGCAAAGAACATATCCTTACTAGCTAACATATATACATCTTTATTCGTTAAAGTTCTAGGTATATAATCTGACTGTTTAAATTCATATTCTATCTGACTATAATCCATAAAGTTACCTTTATGTGCTTCATATACTACAAATGCTTTTTCATCATTTGTTAGATCAATTTCATTGTTAGGATACATATTTTTTACTATAAAATCATTTAACGCATTGTATGATTCATATATATGTTTACCAGCATAGTAATTCGTGTTTCTAATATCTTCTTCTTTTAATAATTTATATCTTTCTTCCTCTAATTCTTCACCCTTTACTATAATTTCATCTTTAAATGTTTCAGGATTAAAACCATAGTCTTTAATTTTATTATTATCTTTTTCAAAAATTTCGTTTAGTTTTCTTATATATTTGATAGATAATTCATTCTTTAATAATTGATTTTGTACTTTCCTTCCGTAAGGTGAAGCTTCAATATTCAATTGATTTAAGGTATCTTTAGCTTCAATATATCCAGCATTACCTTTAATTCTTTTATCTAGAACTTTCTTAGCTTCTTTATGGAAATTGACAACATTATTTGCTTCTTCAACAATATGATTAAATTCATTCTGTTTTTTGTTTTGTTCTTCATTGATAGAAACATCATTTAATAAACCTTTATTATAATCGGCAATATCTTTGTTTAGTTTGCCATAATAGGTAATAGGTTTATATTCAATATTTAATTTTTTACATCTTCTTTTTTCTTTCTCTTCTAGGTGATATTCAGCTCTAGTAAGATGTATGTGTGCTATTTGTTCACGACCCTGAGCTATAAAACTTCTTGAATCATATCGTCTTTCACTATTCTCTCTTTCAGCAAATTGATTTAATTTATCTTCCCAATTTTTACGTAAATTTTTTAAATCTAATTCAGCAAAGCGTTCTTGTACTCTCACTTTATTACCATTTTTATTTAATACTGGAGTACCATTTTCATCATATTTTGTTCTAGTAACGGTCTTATTACCCCAAGTACCGTCAGCATTTAATGGTCTAATTGTAAGCAAAATATGAGCGTGAGGATTGTTAATATCATCCCTATGAATACTAACATCTGCAATCATTCCTCTTGAAATAAATTCATCATTTACAAAATTATTTACCAGCTCTCTTTGTACATTTCTTTCTAGATCGTTAGGCAGACTTAATAAGACTTCTGTCGCAAGTCTAGGTGATTTTGTCTTCGTATTCTTCTTTTCAATCTTATCAACTTCATTCCAAAGTCTTTCACGATCTGTTGCCCAATCAGGAGTATTTTCAGGAGTAAGAATAAAGCTTTCTGGCTGAACAGAGTGATTTCTGAATTTAATTTTTTCGTTTGTTCTCTCACTAAATAACGCATCATCTGAACGATATGAAGCACATGCGACGATATTTCTTGTTGCTCTATTGATGTGACTTACTCTTAACATATAATAACCGTTAGCCATATTCTTACCCCCTTTCTTAAAGCCCCTGCGGGAACTATAAACGCTTTACGAACTTACCATTTATTTATAGCTAGGACTAGAAGAACACCTACACCAGGATCTAAACTTCAAATGGTATAGTTATTTGAAGACTTGAATCAGCTAGAAAACAGAATTATTTGATTATTTGAATTGGTACAACAATTTTAGACCACACTCTTCATTATATTACTTAACATCTTTGGGTTTAAAAATTTGCACATGAAAATTGTCTAAGAAACTGTTGACATTCCAGAAATAGAGGAAGAGAAAGATTTGTAGTACACCATGGAAAAAGAGGGAAAAGAAAAGTATACTACACGTCAGATCATTATAAGACATTCTACAGAATAAGATAACGACGAGGGATATAAATGAAGCATTATGATATAACATATAAATTTTCAAAATTACGGTGGAAGAAATTTAAAAGAAAATACGTTAGACTCACGATGTTTATGTGGAGAAAAGATTGTGAAGATTGGGATGAGTTATTTATTGAGTATGATAAATATAAAATATTACCTTTAAAAACTGAAGATTTAATAGAAGCTGAGCGTGAATTAGATGATTACTTAGATTGTATTACTAATAAATTAGTAAATAACTTTGAGGAGTTATATCTATTAGAGAGAGATATAGATAGTTTTTATATCGATCTAAAAAAAGGAAACGAAAGCTTTGAATATCCTCCATATCCTCACGGAGATTATGTACTGTTTGATTTTAACCGTGGAGACTATATATTTGTGCCACCAGAGGATATATATATTTATGTATTTGGAGAGAGGATGAAAGAAATATTCACAGAAATGAGTGATGATAAATTTTTAGAAAAGCAGTGATAAAGAAATGGAGATGGTATTAATAGAAAAACAGGATATACAGTTTAGTGTTGAGAATGAGATATTAGATTTATCTAGAAGTGTGATATACAAAGGTAATGATATATTGTCAACAGATATTAAATTTAATGAAGATCTTATGAATTTATTTAATTTTAACTTAGCAATCTTTAACGCTACCAAAGAGTTGAAAGAATATCTAAATAAAAATAGTATAAATTTTAGAGTTGAATCGAAATTTATTATTATGGAAAACGAAAGCACTGATTTGTACAGGCAGCTACTTTCTGTATTAGTGAATAGAAGCTATAACTATATTTTTTCAGGCATTTTTATTTTGAACCATGAAAATAGTAAGCCATATTTTAAAAACTTGAAAGTATATATAGATAATGAGTTTGCTATAATACCATATTATGAAGATGAAAGTGTTTATCTACTTAACGGGAGTAAATATATAAAAAATATTTAAAAGATAGAAAATTCCAGACACTTTATTATGTCTGGAATTTTAAAAATATAATAGTTTTTCATCCTAAAAACAAGTACAGAAAGAAGAAAGCAAATAGAAGAAAAAGGAGATAGAATGAAATATTTCGTTACTGAAGAATGGGCGGGACCCGGACCTGTAGCTACATTTATTTTCAAAAGTGAAAATCATCAGAATAGATATTATCTTTTCGACGAGTATGTGCTAGAGATCCATGATATACTCGTAATTTTTAATAAAAATTTTTTTGTAGCAGGAACCTGTAATTTTTCTAGTTTAGATTTGATTAATATTATAAAATATATTTTTATGAATAACATCGATGGAGGAAAATATAAAATTATTAGTGAATTTAAGGAAATAATATGGAAAGAGCTTTCTATGGATTCATCATCTGAATTGTTATTCGAAGGAGTATGATTGGTAGAGATTCTCTCTAAATTCAATATCACCTGAAGCGATCTGCTATAATGAAAGTGTCAAAATTGCACAGAAACACCCCCGGTATAAAACGATTAACACCCGTAGCTGTAGAGATACAGGATACGGGTGTTATTTTATGATCCAACCTATAAATTTACAATCTAATATGCGGCATTTAACACCTAACATCTAACACTTAACATATGATATGTAACATCAGACTCACAGGTGAATGAGCGCATCTATTCTATGATATTACAGCATGTCATAAGAAGATGCTTCCAGGAACAAGGATGATCCATTATAAGAAGATATATGAAGCGGCGTACTAGAACGTTACAATCTCCTTAAGCTCATTATATTTCTGAATTGCTTCATGAAGATGAGCGATCTGTCATATACATAGATTTGAAGCTAAGCTGTACTTCCTGTTAGTAGTTATGGCGCAGTATGGAACATTACCGCTCAAAATAAGCTCTGTCAATGCAAAGCACCAGGAACACATGCGTAATAGAAATGTAAAGCAGCATCCCAAATACCTTACAGAGAGAATATAGGTATATATGACCTGCTAGAAGCGGTATCATAAAAGTTATCCCTACAGGTTCCCTATACCAAGTAAAAGCCGATATCAGCTACCTTTTTGCACCTAGAAATAATTTTGGTGATATTATTTTTTGGTTTTTTTGTTGTTAAAAAAATAAGTAAAAATGGCTAGTAATAATATGGATATGAGACTAATAATATTTATTATCATCTGAGATTGAGCACCATCATTAAACAATCCATTAAGAGTTACGATTATAAGTATTAAAATAATTATAAAAAAAACAATGTTTCCTTTTTTATACATAAGACACCTTCTTATCTTGTATCATTTTCCATAGCATGTTATCATTTTTTTGTATAAAATACAAATAATAGGAGATGCCATTATGGATAAAAAGATTAGTAAATTGACGATTAAAGTAACAGCATTAGCATTGTTAGTAACTCCAATTTCTCAATATTTTGATCAATCAACTGCGTTAGCTAATACAGTAAGTACAGAACAAGTACAACAAGAAGCTCGTAATTTTGAAAAGGAAGTGACACCGTTTTTAAGTTTGATTGAAAAAATGCCTCAATCTATCGCTGATCAAGGTATAGATGCAGGTGTTAAATGGTTGAATGAAAATAAAACTAGTGAATTTGCTAATCATGTTTTTGTGAATCAAAATGGCTCTCTTGTATTAAAATCAACTGCTCCATCTAATAAAAGTACCGTGAGAACCTTAGACTGGGGAGCTTGTATTAGTGCTGTAGGGGTTGCTGTGGTAAGCAATGCGATTCCATGGACTAAAATATTGAAAGTTAAGAAAGCTGCTAAAGCAGTTGGCGGGATGACAAAGATGACAAAGATGATTACTACGGCTTATCAACACCAAAGAAATCTAGGATTATCAAGAACGAACGCTCTAAAGAAAGCAGTTTCAATATCCGCAAGAACATTTCCAGAAGATGTACAACAAGCATTAATTGAATTCTTTTCTTTGGGCGGGCTATCAGCTTGTTTCTAAGAAGCAGATTAGTAAGCTGTACCGATATAAGAAAGCGATCCACTGCAATAATAAATATACTATAATGAAAGTGTCAAAATTCTATAAGAATATCCCGATGTAAAACGAGTAACACCCGTAGCTGTAGAGATATAGGATACGGGTGTTATTTTATGATTCAACCTATAGTAAACAATCTTCGTCCTTATATCACATCGTCCCACTCCCCCGCTTCAGTAGAAAAGTGATACGCACCCTTAAAATGTCTTGCTTCAGTAGAATACGTCTGAAAACCGCTTCAAAAGAAAATAGATATAAGTTTAGCCGATTTCAACGATTTTTTAATCGACTGCACCCATCAACAAAAAATGCACGTAATCGTCATTGCGGACTTAGCTTCGCAGTCCTATGAACGATTACAGGCATTTTTTGCTTCGGGACAAGTCTCCTAAAAAATAGTAGAAATCGGCTAAAAAGTGAGTGCATTCTGTTGACATGATTAACATAATGTCATATAATAAAGGTAAGTTGAAAGGGGGATAGCATATCAACACTATACAGAGCCTAATCTTCCAGGCTCAACACACACAACACACACAATTCAAAGGAGCGTAAGGAACATGAAAAAATTTGACGAAAAGTACATCTACAAAATCACAGAGAACAAGACGTATTACAGAAAGACAAAACAGGAACGTATAAAGCTTAACTGTAAGGACAACGTTATCGACTTCGCAAGAGAAGAAATCGGGTACTGCGACAGAGAAAAGTTGCTAGTGCTAGGTGTCAACACTAAGAATGAGGTCATGATTGCCTATGTGGCGCATGTCGGTACGGTAGATGCCTCACTTGTACACCCAAGAGAGATATTCAAGCCACTGATAGAGAACAGTTGCACAGCTTTCATAGTCATTCATAACCACCCGAGTGGCTATGCAGATGAAAGCATACAGGATGTTGAAATGGCAAGAAGAGTAGACAAAATCGGGGATATGCTTGGTATCGGGATGTTGGATGCCTTAATCGTAACTGATGATGATGCGACAAGCCTTAAGAGTAAAGGGTTAGTTTAATGACAGGGGGGGAATTTGCCCCCCTAAAAATTTTCGGCGGCTCCGTCTGACGTGTGTTGTCGTCTAGTTACAGCCTTTGAGAAAACCACTCAAAGACTTACACAGACGACAACACACGCCAACCTCCGCCAGATGATACTGTAAAAAGTACCCCCAATAATAGTATACAAGGGTGTACAAATGAAAGAGGATACAGGAACATAGAAGACAGATAACCCTTTCAGATTTGAGGAATATCGTATAAAGGACTGTAGCAACCCTTAGAACGAACAATGAAGCGTTCTAGGTATGAAACAGAACGTTAAAGGATAGAAGCGGCTAGCATACTGAAGCAGAGAGGAGCATTGATATGTATCTTACAGAACAGTTGAAACGTTTCAGTTCGATAGATGGATACCTTATAGAAAAAGGGATGACACAGGAAGAGATAGATAGTAAAAAGCTTGAAGCGGTAAAGTATCCCAAAAAAGAGTTTAGGTACTGTTATGAGGAAGTTGGAGAAGATACAGAGATACGAATAGTACCTATGAAAGATATACATGATTATGCAAGGCTTGAAAATAAGTGTAACGGTATAAGTTGGCACTATCATTTGAACGGAAGGTTTTTTGACAGTGATTACACGCCTACCTTTCAAAAAGAAAGATTTTCAAGGTTATTCGAGAAGTGGCATGATATGAATATATCTGAGATTAGAAGACTGTATGAAGAACAACCGTCAAGCTTTAATAGCTTCTACTTTATAAAGTATATTGATGAACATGGGAGGACGTATTACTACCAGGAAACAGATGGAAGCCATCGACTTGTTGTAGGCAAGGTTATAGGTGTAGAGCATGTATTTCAAAAGCGCTCAACTGTATTTAAGGTGAATAGAGAAAAGTTGAGGTTATTCAGAAAGGTACAGGATATAGAGAATAAGCGAGATACATTTTTAAGTACATCTGTACTTTTTGAAAAATCGGAATGTCCTGTAAAACCAGTGCTTGTAAAAAATTTCGTTATATCGTCGGATAAAGAAACATATATCCGTGCAAAAGCAACAGACTTTGACAGGCTATATAAACTGGTAAAATATAAACCAGAAGCGGCTAGTGGAGAAATAGAAGAAGCAGGGTTATTCGTTGATAATATGGCTTATGTAGAGCGCAACGTTATAAAGGCGCTGATTGAAAGAAGAAGCAGCGTGAAGCGGCTTATAAATCTTAAGGTAAGACATAAGCTATATGGTTCATACAGCGACCACGTGAGCTTTAATGGTAGAAAGAAGGATGAAGCAGTAGGGAAGCTGACAGATTATTTTGAGTATGAATTATATTTACTGAAGCATAAGGATAATGACAAATACACAGAGAAGATGAAACAGCTTAAAGAAAGATATAACCAGTTGAAACAGGGTAAATAGTACGAAAGAAATTTATCGGCGATCCATATATGAGTCTAATAGATATAGAAAGAGCGATACAGATTATACGGACAAATAAAGCTGATACAGAGCAGGTAAGACGTTTAGGACATTCTGTAGGTATGAAGCGTTTATCATTCGCTCAGAAGGACACAGAGAAGAGAGAGGGGGAATAGAGATGGATAAGTCAGAATTAAAGCAGTATCTGAAAGAAAATCTCATCAATAGAGATGAAGCAGTGAAGATTACAAAGCAGAGTAAAGGGACGTTCTCAAATGCAGTACTGAAAGGCTATATCCCTGTATTCTATGACACTGGAAGTACAAAGCTGTTCTTAAGAGAAGAGATAGAACAGTACGCAGTCAGCAAGGAAGAGAGAGCTAAGCATAGATTAAAAGGTAAGGATATGCAGACAGTTAAAAGAGAGGATGAAGCATGATGAATATCAGATATAAGGAGAGAGAAGAGATGTTGATTACAGGTAGAAAGGAAGCGGATAAAAAGACAGAGCAGAAACATTTAGAGCAGACAGGTGAATATAAGGTAACTGAAGAGAAGTTAATCATGCCTGAAATGAAACAGTCAATGACAGAAGGATATGCTCAGAAAGAAGAGTAGTAAAGCCTATTGAATATGTGTGATATATGATGTGTGTAAATGTGTGGAAAGATATGCTATCGGAACGTATAGGGACTCTAGAAAACTGGAGCCCCTATTTTTTGTGGTTATAGTGTCATAAAATATAGTATAATAAATTATAGTATATTTTATGATAGGAATAAGAGAGGGGCAAAGGATAGCCAGTAATACAAGCTGCTATCAGTAGATATGGATAATACACATAAGTCTAAAGAGATGAGACACGCAGTACAGAGATTACTGAAATCAAACCTTACAGGGTACTATATATCAAAGCATACAGGTATCAGTCAGACGACGATTACATATCTTAGAAAAGAGAAGAGAACACTGGATAATATGACTTTAAAAAATATGGAGCTTCTTTATCAGCTTTACCTGGATAATGAAGCGGATATAGAGAAAGGATAGATGATGATGAACATTAAGGATCTGGCAGAAGCAGAAATCCTGGTAAGAAAGATGAGAAAACCATTAAGAGATGAGCTAGATGTTGCTATAGAGGCATTAGGTATCTTATATATGCTAGAAGAAATTGAGACTGATGGACTTACTGCATTAGAGCTTTGTGGTTTGTTGCATATGAGTCATCAGAGACTGTCCCCGATACTAAAGAGCTTAGAAATTAAGGGGTATGTGAGTAGAAAAAGAAAACCGACAGACGAACGATCTATCGTAATATTCATGAATACAGAGAATAAAGAGAACTATAGAATACTTAAGAGCTACATAGAAGAGCTATAGACTGAAGCGGTGAAATGCTGAGGTCTTTTATTAAATTGTATACAAGAGTGTACAAAATACAACAAGTCAAATTTCCATATTATATAAGTAAAAAATTGCAATATAATTACAAAAAAATTAATATTAATTTATATATTGAGATAATCTTCATTATATAAACAAGAGAAAGAGGAGATATTTATGAAAAAGAATGCTAAAGTTACTACAATTCTAGTTGCGAGTACCATGTTATTCTGTTCATTCACACCATTTGTTGCAGAAGTTTCTGCAAATTCGACTTCTGTTCAGAATGTCTCTACGGAACAAGATATTAAACAAGTCACTCCTGCTCAATTACAGAAGTATGATCAATATGTTAAAGTCTCTGGAAATCAGTATGTTTTAGATGAGGGTATCTATGATGTTGCTGATAAAACAACCATTTCAGCAATTCGAGAACAAATTAAATTTTCAAATGAACAAGTCAGTATTCATAGTGAAAATATTAATAGTGCGACAAAGGAACGAGTTGAAAAACAAAAATCAGTTGTTACATATAGTGCAGCAAGACCAGCACATGAAGTCAGAAAATATTGGTGGGGTGTAAAACATATATTCAGAACTGCAACAGCAGCAAAATATCAAGCATCTCAATGGCAAAGCGCAGCACTTAAAACAGCCTTAGCATCAATTGTACCTGGAGTGGCAGTAGTGGGAATACCAGCAGCAGGATATGCAGAATTACTTTCACATGATTTGAGTAGTTATTCAGATGCACATCCTAAGAGTAAAATATATATGGATGTAAATAAGTGGTTTACATACTCATTTGGTATTTGGAAGGACTAAGGTTTACATATGAAAAAAAAATATTTTTTACAAGATATAATTAATATAATTCTATTAATTATAATATTTTTAGCCGCTTCTAATATAATTGATATAGATAGTTTTTTGCTTAAGGCTTTGATTCTAATTACGTTAGTGAATTCAGCAGTGATGATTTATAATACGAGAAAAGAAAAATATAGAGATTAATTTAAAGGCATGCTCTTGGATACTGAGAGCATGCCTTTATTTTTAATAGAGAATAGATTATAAAAAGAAAAGAGCTAATAATAGTTCATATATTTTTTATGATTATATTAGTGTACAAGAGTATACAACAGTGTATAAAGGTGTACAACAGTATACAAATGATAGAGTAAATCTGAAGTGGTACTAATAAAAGAAGCATATTTAATATTAAAAGTATGCTTCTTTTTATACTGTAGTCTTTGAAAGTGAATTTATAAATGACACAGTATCACATATATTTTTATCGGAATTAAAGTATGCTAGGTATTGATGTAATGTATCGTAAAGTTTTTTGATACTATTGATGGATGTAATTTCTTCACCAAATTTTTTATTATGAATTAACGCATATGCTTTTACTTGTGTAGATGATTTAGAAAATAGAATAGTTACTATAAATATATCACTATTAAATATTAGTTCGATACTGTCATCATGTTTGTTATTAAATCTGACATTTTTCATATCTTTTACTTTCAGTTCGATTGATTGCAATTGGTCATCTGTTAATATTGCACCACTTGTTGTTTCTAACTGCTGTTGATACTGATAGAGCTTTTCAGCATTTTCGAGAGTTAGGTTTTCGATTTTACGTTCTCCAGATCGAATGCGTTGAATACCTGAAGCAGCTACACCTGTACCTTTAGATATTTGATATGCGGATATATCGCTATTTATTAATGTATTGATTGTATCTTTCATATATTAGTGAATAGAGAGGATATAAAGTAGTAAGTTATAAAATTAATGAGTCAGTAGTAAATACATAATTAATATTAGAATAAAAGATATGCATAAGTTAGATACTATTTGAAATATATTCTTATTTCTTTCTGTCATTATTATCACTCCTTTTATATAATGGATTTCGGAGGGTTAGTCCCACCCGAACAATACTTTGATTAGTGCTACGAGCGATGTGAGGATTATTAGAATGTTTTTGATGATTTCTGTAATCTCTTTCCATCGCTCTACTTTTTTGTCTAACTTTGACTCTCTCCGTTCCTCTCTATTCACTTTGTTCACCTCCTTATCTATAATTAATCATAAAATGCCGAATGGCATGTATAAACCTTTTTTCTTTAACTTTCTAAAAAAAGTGTACAAATGTATACAACAGTGTACAAATAATAGAAATAATTAATTTAAAATATATATTCTATGAATACTATCATATATGATAGTATAATGAGATTAGAGGTAAATTAATATCTAATTATTGGGAGTGACTGAATATGATTAATAAGTACGAAGCTATTCGCCAGGAAGCAGTGAAGTATATTAAAAATGATAACCTTTATGTAGATTTATATGAGGATATGGAAGATTATATGGAGCAGTTAGATATTATAGATGAAGATGAGAGAGAAGATGTACTCGAAAGAATAGATATACAAGGGAGCTTCTATTCTATTGAACGACTTGGAATGAATATAGATGAAGCAACGATCGTTGATACAAAAAGTATAACAACTCATTATGATTTACTTAAATATATAGATGAGGAAGATAAGTATAGAAGAAAGAAGCCAAAAAGAGAGCTGCTTTACATTAGTAGAGAACGCATAGACGAATTCAAAGATATATATAGTAGATACTTTGAAGGTAAAGATTTTAGTAAATGCCCCTACTCCCCATCTTGATATAATTCTAATGGTATCGGTTGGGGTAAAAAGCCGCACGGTTCAGCAAGGCTATCAGATCATTGGAATTTTGAAATTGAAGAAGAAGTGGAACTAGAAAATGGTACGTTAGAATTTGTTACAGAAACACATTGTAAATCTGATGCACCAGATGAAGCGGTCGCTATAGGAGTATTTGATGAAAATATAAAAAGTTATATCTCAGTATTTATTGATGAAGCTGAAAATGAAGTGAGTGTAGTAAAGATAAAAAATGATGGTATAGAAATCTATGTATAAAAGGCATCTATTTTTTAGATGTCTTTTATAAAATATAATAGTGTACAAGAGTATACAAGAGTGTATAGAAGTATACAATATAGAAAAGGATGCGGTGACTCTGAGAAAGATAATATATAATAATGGAAAAGATTTTTGGTATTTACTAGATGATATTGTAAGACAAGGTCAAGAACTATATCTATTAGAAAATGAGAAGTTATCCTGATAAACAGATTATTATCAATAAGAAGCTGGAAGTAATTATGAAAAACTGTAGAAGCGGATTTACAGAATATGATGAGATAATTAATAAATCTTTAAATATAGAAGATATATCTGAACGTAAAACCTTTTTGAAAAAGTATTTCGATAACAGGCATACAGAATATTTATTTAAATATTTTGAAATAAAATAATAGAAGGTGATTTTATGAATGAATGTAATGATATAGTATTAGAAATTGCTAATCATTTTAAAGCAAGAGCAGAAGAGTATGAGAAACTAGAAAAGAAGGAGCAGCTTTTAAGAAAAGCTGAATGCATGATCAATGTGGTAACACAAAATAAAGAATTATATAGAAAAGCAAAGGCATGGGAAGAAACAATTAGTCTTTTAGAAAATATAGTTAAAAATAAAGAAGTAAATAATAGTACACTAGAAGTATATAGAGCGGTCTTAAACATGATGTATAGAACTATTTAGTATACAAGAGTGTACAAATAATAAAAACATATAAATATATAAAAAAGGGAAATTCTATAATCAAGTTAGCCACCTACGGTGTGCTTTAAAAAAATAAAAAATGAGCCATGTGCATCCATGTTAATATTGTAGTTACCACAACAAACAATAAGGAATGAATGCAAATGACTCATCTAAATGGTACCACTAATCATATTAAAGGAAAACACTTAACTGAATTTGAAAGACATCAAATTCAGATTTTGAAGAGTGAAAATTATTCAAATCGTGCTATTGCTAAAATTTTGAATAGAGCACCTCAAACGATTAACAATGAGATCAATAGAGGAACTGTTAAACAAATTAAGCGCATAGTTTCTAATAGTAAAGAATATTTTTATGATTATGAATGCTATTTCCCTGATGTTGCTCAACTTAAATATGAAACAAATCGTATGAATTCTTGCAGGACACCAAAACATCAGTTATCTCATGCTTTTATTGATTGGGCTGATAAGATGATGTTGAATAAAAAATGGTCTCCCGATGTTGTAATAGCCTATGCTAAAAAGAATAATATTTTTTGTGATTCTATTATTCCTTGTGTTTCAACACTATATAACTGGATTGAAAGAGGAATTATGAAGACCTCTAATATCGACCTTATAGAGAAGATATCACGAAAACCAAATACAAATAGAAGACCTAGTCGAAAAAATAAAAAAGTATTAGGAAAATCTATCGAAGATAGAAGTCACGAAATCAATTCTAGAGATGTCTTTGGTCATTGGGAAATAGATACTGTTATTGGTTCTAAACTTAAAAACGAAAGAGCGTTACTTACACTTGTTGAAAGACAGACACGATATGAAATCATCGTTCCTATTAAAAGTAAAAATAATGATGCTGTCACATTAGCATTAAGTCAATTAAAAGATCAATTAGATAATTCATTTTCACGAATATTCAAGTCTATTACTTCTGATAACGGATCAGAGTTCAGTGACCTTACGGAGACACTACCTGACACTGAAATATACTTTACGCACCCTTATTCATCATGGGAACGAGGTACTAAAGAAAACCATCATAAATTCATTAGACGGATAATCCCTAAAGGAATCAGTATGGAATCAGTATCTGATGAGATAATTTATCGTATCCAAAACTGGATGAACAATTATCCCAGAAAAATTCTAGATTATGAAACACCTAAATACCTGTTTCTGAAGTCACTAAAATCCGAAGGATTATTAAGTGAACCATTAAGCTACTATCTCTATTAATTTGGATGTAGTGGCTAACTTGCAATTGAAATTTTCGAATATATAAAAAAACAAAAAATTAACAAATAAATATAAATACTTAAATAAATTTAAGTAAAATACTTTGCAACGATAAATGTATTATATATAATTTAAGTATCTTAAAGATAAGTAGAGAATTAAAATGAATTACACACACAGTAGCAGAAAAAGGAAAAATGTTAAGAAAGCAATTAAAGGATTTAGGTTACAGCAACCGCAACCGCAAAGTAAAAGTAAGATCTGAAAGTTATTCAATGGGAAGTTCAATCCATGTAACTACCGTAGATAGAGAAGTTGATACAGAAAAGGTTAAACAGTTGGCAACACAGTTTGAAGAAGTCAGAAGAGAAGAATATATAGTAGAGACATTATTAGGCGCTAATACTTATTTTCATATCTCTATAGATTATCCAGCAGAAGTCAACGAAACACATCAAGAATATAATGTAGCATAAATTAAAAGGCACTGATATAATTCAGTGCCTTTTAATTTATATATATAAGAAGTTAAATAAAATTAAATATTAAATATATTTAAAATATAAAACACAATAATAATTTACAAATAAAGCCAATAAATAATACGATTTTTATAGTTTCAAATATGGGACTAATACGTTATAATTAAATCATAAATTATTACAGTTCTATTTGTGGGAAAACCTATTATATTAAAAATGCATTTAATGAAATTTTAAAGGTTTAGATTAAATAATAGTCATTGATTATATATAAATAAATATATTTTAATCATCTATTAAAATAATAAGTAAATAATGTTTAATATTGCTTAAAACCAACAAGTATACATTAGTGTACAACTGTATACGTATACAAGAATGTACAAGAGTATACGCTCTATTATTGAGATATTTTAAATAATAATTATTAGGAGTGATTTATATGGCTAATACAAAAACACAAAAAAAATTAAGTATTTCTAAAATGAAAAGTGAGATGATCTTTGAATGGTTTATCAATATTGGTGCAGCTAATATTAAAAGTAGAAAAGTTATACAAGAAAAATTAAATAAAGGTAAATCAACAATTTATAGAAATATTGATAAATTAAAAGAAGTTGCTGAGGATAGGACTTACTTTGATGCACTAGCAGAAGTTTTTACTTTATCAGAGCTTAACACGTTAATAGAGCTGTTTAATGAGTACCAGACATTGCCCCCTGAAGAGAAAATGACTAAGGAAGAAAAACATGAAGCTGCGATAGCGGAGCAAAGAGAAACTGTAAATAAACACCTAAATTCTATGGGGATGAAAGAAATTACAGATGGTGCGGTAAAGCAGGAAGCGACAGATGATAACAACAAGACTGATATCGATAATTTAAAGAGTAAACTAAACCATTTAGGTAAATGAGGTGGGTTAAATGTCAGAATGGAAGTTTACAGTAAACTTACAACCAGTACCTACCCCACGACCTTCATTTAGGTATGATCCAAAGAACAAGAAGACCATCACTTATTATCAGCAGAGCTATATTGATTACATGGATGCTGTTAAAAAGATGTTAGAAGAAGCAGGGGCATACAACGAAGACTTTTATAATGTGATGTCAGCTAAACTTGGTGTAAAAGCGGAACTATATTTTTATTTGAAAGTACCTAAAGGGCAAAAGCGTATTAATAATATTATGCGAACTACTGCACCTGATTTAGACAACTTAATAAAATCCATCCTAGATAGCATATTCAAAGGTTTAAAGATAAAAGACAGTAGAATAACGATGATACAATCTGCAAAGTTCCAAGTGCTAGATAATCCAAGAACAGAGATAATTCTAAAGGGGGTAGACTGATGGCAACGACAAATCTAGAGAAGTTCCAGAAGATAGAGAAGATGATGGAACAGGCGAAACCATTACTTGATAGCTATTTAAAGGGTTTAGAAGAACGACATGAATATATGTCTGTTTACAGATCTGAGTATCGTAAATTAAGGAATGTAACTAAAAAGATAGCCTCAGATATAGAAAAGGATCTCAGAAGCAGAGAAGATACGACTACGAGCTATGAGAATGTTAAGTATAATATTCAGGCTGTATATGAGAGACTTAAAGAAATAGCAGAAACGGAAATAGAGACTAAAGGGGCAAGTATGATACTTGAAGAGATGAGAGATGCTAAAGGAAGCCTTAATAAGAGCAAAGAAGTTAATATAAAGGCGCTAAAAAAGATAAATGACGTAGTAAAGAAATATAACATCCCTGTACCGCTTCTAGAGCAGTTTATTGAAGAATACGAAACTGAGGATGTCATAGGTCAAGAAGCGGCTGACACGCTCTTAAATGAGCTTAAACAGGGGGATAGTATGTATTTATCATCTTTTAGAGGATATAGGCAAGCATGTGAAGAAGACGACGAAGTATATGAGTACTATAGCGATGTTGTAGATGACTTTTTAGATTTCGGTCTTACGAATTACGGGGAAGCCCTCCAGGAAGTACTACCAGAAAGCACAGAGAAGAGGGTTGGTAGACCAGATGGAGAAGCATTGCTAGACGTATTAGTACCAATTAAATCTTCAGGTTTAGAGTACTTTCAATCAAAAAACCGCAACTCTCATGGTTATTATTACAACAGCCAGTACGCTAAAGAGTTAGCATACGTGCGTAGAGCTTTGCTAGAGGATCGAGAGTATATAGGTACTAGAAACGCATTCAATCGCTTAACGTCAGCATTTGAACAACTCTCAGACTATATGTATGAACGATATCATCAACTAGGCGGAACGCCTGTAAATTATCACGGACATGATGACAGAAAGAAATAAGGTTTAAACTAACCCACAATAACACCATATAATAAAATAAGCAACAAAGCAAAAATATTTAAATAAAATTAACTTAATAAGAACAAACGTACAAGCAGTCTGCTTTCAGGCTGCTTTTTTGATGTGTGGAAATATTTTAACGAACAGCTAATAAAATAACAAATAATAACAATTAGTTATTTTATAATAAATATATTTATAGATCTTAAAGTAAAAATAAATATCAATTATTGAAAATTATATAAAAATTAAAACATAAATCTTCAATAATAAATATATGCAGAATGCATAGAAGTAAAATAAAAAACACAGTCTCAAAAATGGAACCAATAAAAGAACCAACACAGGAGGTAGTCCCAAAAATGAGACCATAGGCGCCAAGCCTATGGGCTAATAGCCCATAGGCTTGGCGCCTATGGTCTCATTTTTGGGACTACCTCCTGTGTTGGTTCTTTTATTGGTTCCATTTTTGAGACTGTGTTTTTTATTTTACTTCTATGCATTCTGCATATATTTATTATTGAAGATTTATGTTTTAATTTTTATATAATTTTCAATAATTGATATTTATTTTTACTTTAAGATCTATAAATATATTTATTATAAAATAACTAATTGTTATTATTTGTTATTTTATTAGCTGTTCGTTAAAATATTTCCACACATCAAAAAAGCAGCCTGAAAGCAGACTGCTTGTACGTTTGTTCTTATTAAGTTAATTTTATTTAAATATTTTTGCTTTGTTGCTTATTTTATTATATGGTGTTATTGTGGGTTAGTTTAAACCTTATTTCTTTCTGTCATCATGTCCGTGATAATTTACAGGCGTTCCGCCTAGTTGATGATATCGTTCATACATATAGTCTGAGAGTTGTTCAAATGCTGACGTTAAGCGATTGAATGCGTTTCTAGTACCTATATACTCTCGATCCTCTAGCAAAGCTCTACGCACGTATGCTAACTCTTTAGCGTACTGGCTGTTGTAATAATAACCATGAGAGTTGCGGTTTTTTGATTGAAAGTACTCTAAACCTGAAGATTTAATTGGTACTAATACGTCTAGCAATGCTTCTCCATCTGGTCTACCAACCCTCTTCTCTGTGCTTTCTGGTAGTACTTCCTGGAGGGCTTCCCCGTAATTCGTAAGACCGAAATCTAAAAAGTCATCTACAACATCGCTATAGTACTCATATACTTCGTCGTCTTCTTCACATGCTTGCCTATATCCTCTAAAAGATGATAAATACATACTATCCCCCTGTTTAAGCTCATTTAAGAGCGTGTCAGCCGCTTCTTGACCTATGACATCCTCAGTTTCGTATTCTTCAATAAACTGCTCTAGAAGCGGTACAGGGATGTTATATTTCTTTACTACGTCATTTATCTTTTTTAGCGCCTTTATATTAACTTCTTTGCTCTTATTAAGGCTTCCTTTAGCATCTCTCATCTCTTCAAGTATCATACTTGCCCCTTTAGTCTCTATTTC